>DASSMN010000450.1:0-3765 GCA_035688885.1 Gemmatimonadales bacterium | reverse complement strand
CAAGCTCGACGCGCAGGCCTCGGCGGTCGCGATCACCGCCAGGGCCTCGGCGGATCTCGCGTACCGCAACGGCGTGGCCATCTTCACCATGGCCAAGGGCGGGCTCATGTACGAGGCGTCGGTGGGCGGGCAGAAGTTCTCTTTCAAACCGATCGAGAAGTAGGGACCGAGCGGGCGCTGGCGGACCTGCCCCAGCCAAGGCACATTTGGGCCATTCCCTCCAAAGGCCCGACCGTGACCGACGTGAAGGGCTCCGCGTTGGCCGATGCGCTCCGGGAGCGCTACCTGCTCGAGCGCGAGCTTGGGGCCGGCGGCATGGCGACCGTCTACCTGGCCCAGGACGTCCGCCATCACCGCCGCGTCGCACTCAAGGTGCTCAGACCCGAGCTCGCCGCCGTGATCGGCGCCGAGCGCTTCCTGCACGAGATCGAGACCACGGCCAACCTGCAGCATCCGCACATCCTCCCGCTGCACGACTCCGGCGAGGTCGCCGGCACGGCGTTCTACGTCATGCCCTACGTCGAAGGGGAGTCGCTCCGCGATCGGCTCACCCGCGAAAAGCAGCTGCCGATCGAGGTCGCGGTCCGGATCGCCACCGAGGTCGCGGGCGCGCTCGACTACGCCCACCGCAAGGGCGTGATCCACCGGGACATCAAGCCGGAGAACATCCTGCTGCATGATGGCCAGGCGCTGGTCGCCGACTTCGGCATCGCGCTCGCCGTGAGCACGGCCGGTGGCGCGCGGATGACCGAGACCGGCCTCTCGCTCGGCACCCCGCACTACATGAGCCCGGAACAGGCGACCGGCGAGCGCGAGATCACCGGCCGGTCCGATGTCTATGCGCTTGGCTGTGTGGTGTACGAGATGCTCACCGGGGATCCCCCGTTCACCGGCTCGACGGCGCAGGCGATCGTGGCCCAGGTGGTGACCGAGGCGCCGCGACCGCTCACGCCACGGCGCCACACCATCCCGGCTCACGTCGAGGCCGCGGTGCTTCGGGCCCTGGAAAAGCTCCCGGCCGATCGCTTCGCCACGCCAGGCGATTTCGCGCAGGCGCTGGGGCCGCGAGGCGCATCGACGGTTCCAATCACTAGGGCAGGGACGCCGCGCCCCAGCCGGGAGCTGCTGGCCTGGTGCAGCGTGGGGGTCCTCGCGCTGCTTCTGGCCGGCGGAACCGCGTATCACCTCGCCACATCGCGCGGCGACAGGCAGCCGCTGTTCGCCAGCCTTCTGCCACCTGTCGGCTGTTTGTTCGGTGACCTGGCGGTCAGCAACCTGCTTCAGCTGTCCCCCGATGGCGGCACGCTGGCCCTCGTGGCCGTCTGCGGGAAGGACCAGTCGCTTTGGCTCCGCTCATTGGGCAGTGGAGAGAGCCGAAAGCTCGAGGGAACGACAGGCGCGCTGTACCCGTTCTGGGCTCCCGACGGTCGCAGCCTGGGGTTCTTCGGCGGGGGCAGGCTGAAGCGGATCGACCTCGACGGCGGGGCCGTCCGCGATTTGGCGGCGGCACCGAACGGCCGAGGCGGTAGCTGGAGCCGGACGGGCGTCATCCTCTATGCCCCCGATATCTGGGGTCCGCTCTACCAGGTGCCGGCGTCGGGCGGAGAGATACGGCAGGCCACGCGGGTGCCCCAAGGGCGGGAGGATATCAGCCATCGGCTTCCCCGGTTCCTGCCCGACAGCCGACACTTTCTGTTCTCGCAGGGCACTACGGGGATCAGAGGTGAGGTCCGGGTCGGTGCGCTGGGATCCTTCGATACCCGCCGGCTGCTCGATCGTCCCTCCAATGTCGCCTATGCCGATGGGTTCCTGCTGTACGCTCGCGAAGGCGTCCTCCTGGCCCAGCCGTTCGACCCGGCGGCCGCCGAACTCTCGGGCGGAGCGGTGCCGGTTGCACCGAGCATCGAAACCTGGGCGTTCAAGTATCTGGGTAACTATGCCGTGGGGGGCAATCGCCTGGTCTACCGGGAAGCCGGCACGCCCGAGGCCCGCGTCGACTGGCTCGACCCGCGCACCGGGGCGAAGACCGCCCTGCTCGAACGAGGCCCCTATACCTCGATCCGCCTCTCGAAGGACGGCCACCGACTCCTGGTGGCGAAGCTCGACGGAGGAGGTCCGCTCCAGAACGTCTGGCTATACGAGACGACTCAAGGGTCCTGGAGCCGGCTTTCAGGGCAACCTGTGGTGCACTATCTCTTTGCCTGGTCGCCGGACGGTCGGCAAGTCATCCTCGAGCCCGAACAGGATTCGACCGTCCAGTTCGTAGGTCTCGAGAGTGGAACGGTGGACACTGTCCGCGTGCGTCTGGGCGAGCTTCCCATTCTGGATTGGGCGCCGGATGGATCCTACGGTGTCGGCACGCGGCAGGTGGCGCAGACCGGCGTGGACCTCATGAAGTGGAACCGCCCACGCGACGGCTCACCGCCGGAGGTGTTGTATGCGACTCCATCCGACGAGGACCAGCCCCGGGTCTCGCCCGATGGCCGCTATCTCGCATACAGCTCGAACCAGAGTGGCCGCAATGAGGTGTATCTCGCGCGACTGCCGACCATGACCCAGCACATCCAGGTCTCGCTCGATGGTGCCGAGGAAGGCATGGCCTGGAGTCGGGACGGGCGAACGCTCTATTTTCTCGGCCCCGGCGGAACCCTGCTCGCGGTCGGGGTGACCACGTTCCCCGAGCTGCGCGTCGGAAAGCCCGCTCCGGTGGCCACGGCGCCGACGAACATTCATGATTTCCAGCCGGCGCCCGACGGCCGGGTGTTGATCCTGTATGACGACCAGCCCGCTGGAGCGCCCCTGACCCTGGTCGAGAACTGGTCCGCCAGGTTGGGGAGCCGCTAGCGGCTGAGCGCGTGGAATGACTGACCAGTACCTCCTCCTCAAGTTCGTCCACATCCTGATCGCGATTCTTGCACTGGGAGCCAGTGCGGTGCTGGGAGTTGCCCTGGAGTTCTACGGCAGCCACCCCTCTCATGGGCCGTTTCTCCTTCGCGCCATCAGGCGTCTCGTCGCCGGCTTCGTTCTCCCCGGATATGTGCTCGTCCTCGTCACCGGTCTGCTGCTGGTGAGAATCGCCTGGCCGCTGACGACCAAGTGGGTCCAGGAAGCCTTGGCATTGTGGGCTGTGGGGATCGCCCTACTGGCGTGCGACCTGATGCTTCTCCGTCGACAGGAGCGACTGCTGGAAGCTCGAGGGCCAGGCTCCGCGTCCTACCGGCGAGTCTCCCTGCTCGGACGTGGTCTGGGCGCGGGGGTGGGACTCGTCGTGCTGGTCATTCTGTACCTCATGGTGTTCAAGCCCGGGGCTTGATCGACCGAGGAAGCTGACCGGCGCTTCGGCGGCGAGGCGGCCGGGTGGGTAGTGCTTCCTCTCTCGAGGGAGGCATCCGGCCCGAGGAAGACCACCTTTGCGATGGAAATCCGGCTCCTGCCCGGACTTGAATTCCGCTTGAGGCCCGAGGGCCAAGCTGCCGCACGACGTGCAGCCACCCTCAGGCGTGCTGGAGAGCATCACATATGCGCATATCCTTTACCTCTTGTTTCGCCCTGGCCGCCGTGTCCCTGCTGGCGTGTAGCGAGAACGATGAAGTTTCCACCACACCGGCCGGGCCCGAGGCGCCGGCCGCAGCGGCGACGCTGGCCAGTCTTCAGTTCCGTCAGATCAGCGGAGGCGGCGGTCACACCTGCGCCGTCACCACCGACAGCAAGGCCTATTGCTGGGGCAGCAACTCCTCCGGTCAGCTCGGCGACGGCACCACCACC
>DASSMN010000108.1:0-4359 GCA_035688885.1 Gemmatimonadales bacterium | reverse complement strand
GGATCCTGCGCGACGTGGCGAGCGCGCTGGCCTACGCCCACGCGCAGGCGGTGGTGCACCGCGACATCAAGCCGGACAACGTGCTGCTCTCCCACGGCGTCGCGGTGGTGACCGACTTCGGCGTGGCCAAGGCGCTCACCGCGAGCGCCGACCATGCCCTCCACACCGGGCTCACGTCCATGGGCGTGACGCTGGGAACGCCGGCCTACATGGCGCCGGAGCAGGCCAGCGCCGATCCGGGGCTGGACCACCGGGTGGACGTCTACGCCTACGGCATCATGGCGTACGAGATACTCACCGGGCAGACGCCATTCCACGGCCGTTCGCCCAGCGCGATGCTGGGGGCGCACATGGCGGCGATCCCCGAGCCGGTCACCGCTCGTCGTCCGGGGATCCCACCGCTGCTGGCGCACCTGGTCATGAAATGCCTGGAGAAGCGCCCGGCCGACCGGCCGCAGACCGCGTCGGAGCTGATCGCCACGATCGACATGCTGACGACGCCGAGCGGGGGCACGGTGCCGTTGAAGGCGGTGTCGTCGGGCGGGATGGAGACCGTGGTTACGGACGGACAGGCGCAGAGGCGCACGGGCGCTGAGGCGCAGGGGCGCGGCGCGGGGGCGCGGCGGATGGGGGCCGTGGTGGGAGCGTTGATCGTCGCCGCGGGCGCGGTGGTGTGGGTGGGACGGAGCGGTGGAGCGCGCGACGCGGCGCCGCCCGCGCAGGAGGTTCCCTCTCCTCCTCAGCCGCCCGTCGCGGCACCGGCCGCCGAGACGGCGACGGCGCCCGATCAGCACGACACGACGTCCGCCGCCAGCGGTGCCGCGCCCGAGCGCCCGTCCGCCCGTGCGCCCGTCCGTCCGTCCGCCCCCACCAACCCCGACGAGTCCGCCATGCTCGCGCGATTGCGCAGCGAGGCGCTCGCGGCGCGTGTGCGGGCGGCGGCGGCGGGCGCGAGCGAGGACGCGCTGGCGCGGGGTGACGCAAGCCTGGCCGCCGGGGACTCGCTCCGCACGGCGCGGAAGACGGTGGGTGCGGCGGCGCGGTTCTCCAGCGCGACCACGCTGTGGAGCGACGCGGCGGACGCGGCGGTGCGGACAGCGGCCGCCCCCGAGACCACGCCGAGCCCCGCAGTCGCACCGAGTCCCCCTGCCGCTCCCGCTCCGACGCCGCCCTCGGCGGCCGCGGCTGCACCAGGCACGCCCGCGCCCCCGCGCGCGAGCACCCCCGCGCCGCCCTCCGATCCTGCTCCCGCCATCCGCGCCCTCTTCGCCGAGTACGCCGAGGCGATCGAGTCGCGCAGTATCCCCGCGATCCGGCGAGTCTATCCCGGCCTCTCGCCGGCGCAGAGCAAGGAGTGGGAGGACTTCTTCGGCGCGGTGGACGCGATCGACGTCGACCTCTCCGTCTCCGACCTGGCGGTGAGCGGCGACAGCGCCGACGCCCGGCTCAGCGGGGTCTACGTGTTCCAGAACCCGGGCAACCGGCGGACCCAGCGGGAGCCGGTGAGCTTCCAGGCCCGGCTCCGGCGCATGGGCGGAGAGTGGCGCATCGAGGTGCTGCGGTGAGAACTAGAAGGCGTACTCCGCGCCCACCGTCCAGAGCACGTCGGACCGCATCCCGCCGCGGTTGAGCGGGAAGATTCCGTTCACCAGCAGGGTCGCGGCCTTCGGGATGGTGAGCTTCACGCCCATCGACGCGCTCACCAGGTCGTCCCGCCGATCGGGGATGGTGGTGGTCTGGACGGTGCGGCGGAAGGGCGCCTGGAGCACCACCGGCTGGGGCAGCGGGATCTCCTGGCTGCCGACCGGAAACTCGGTGAGCAGGTCGGTGGCGAGGGTGGCCCAGGGCGCCAGCAGCTGGTCGAAACCGGCGGTGATCAGGAAGACGTCGGGATCGAGATCGCTCCCGCGGTACTGGTAGCCGATGTTGGCGTGGGGCGAGAAGTCGCCCAGCCGGGCGGAGACGATCCCCAGTCCCCGCAGCGCCAGCGCGCCGGTTCCCCGCAGGTCTTCCTCGCTCCCGGTCGGAAAACGTCCCTCCGCCAGCACCGCCACCGACACCGGGGTGGACTCGCGCAGGTTCATCTTGACCCGGGCCGACACGTCACCCAGCCCCGACGAGCTGCCCTCGACGAAGCGGGTGGCGGTGAGGACCGGGTTCTCCTCGGTACCCGAGAAGAAGTGCGGCGGCGGGCCGGTCTCGCCGAAGGGAATGATCGTCGCCGTGCTGGTGCCGGTGATCGAGTTCTTCACCAGCGGGATCACCACCCCGAAGTCGATTCGGTCGCTCACCCCGTAGGTCAGCAGGAACTCGGTGATGTTCACCGACATGTCGAGATCGAGGTTGAAGTCGATCACCTCGTTCTCGAAGACGGGGACCCCGTAGAGCGAACAGTCGCCGTGGAAGATCGCGTCGCACCCGGGGAAGTCCACGTTCTGGTGGGTGAATACCAGCGGAAGCTGGTCGAGCGGCACCCCGCGCAGGGTGCTGTAGTTGAGTCCCGTGTAGGTGAGGCTCACGAAGAGGCGACCCTTGCCCAGGGTCTGGGCCCGCTCGCCGTAGATGGGGCCGGCCGAGATCGGGGTGCGCACCGGAGTGGCGCCCTCGAAGCGGAAGGTCTCGCCGCCGCTGGAGGAGCTGACCGGCAGGTTGGCGACGCTGCTGCTGATCGAGCCGGTGATGAAGGAGATGATGGTGGCGTTCCCCCCGACCGCGGAGGGAATGAAATGGTCGCCGTGGACCGCGATGCCGGGGTTCTCGGACGCAGCCGAGCCGCCGAGGTGGAGCGCCTCGTCGCCTTCGCCGAAGATGAAGAGCTGATTGAGGTCGTCCTCCAGGCTCTGGGCCCGGAGGGGTGAGGCGGCAAGCGCCAGGAGGAGTAGCGGGCCGAGACGGATGCCCATCGGCATGCAGCAACATAGGATGGGCAGCGGCCGGCGCAACCTGGCCACCGGTAAATCCCTCCCGGTGCGGTCCCTCACATCCCGTCACGGGGTGATGAGCCCATAGTGATGGATGGCCGTACTTCGTCTCGCCGCCCTGCTGGTGTTGGTCTGTGGCTGCTCGCCGCGGGGCGACGCCCAGGCGCCACCGAAGGAGCCCGGGCTGCCCAAGGCGCTGGCGCTCGCCTCCGAGGCGACGCCCGGCCCGGTGGAGGCCGAGATGCGCCACGTGCGCTACCGGGTGGACGACCGGGTGGTGCTGCAGATCGACTACCTGCGCGGGGCCCTGCTCCCCACCACCAAGGCGCCGCCCTGGTTCGACGATCCCACGACGTTCCGGATCGCGATCGACACCGGCGAGGTGGAGATCTCGGCGGCGAGCCTGACGGCGCTGCTCAACCGCTACGTCTTCAACTACGACGGCACGCCGCTCAAGGACCTCGAGGTCAGCATCGAGGACGGCGAGCTCAAGCAGCACGGTACCCTGCACAAGGGCGTGGACCTGCCCTTCACCATCCGGACCACAGTCGCCGTCACGCCCGACGGCCGCCTGCGCCTCCACCCGACGTCGGTCAAGGTGCTGGGGATCGGGGTGAAGGGCCTGATGAAGACCTTCGGGATCGAGCTGGATAATCTGGTGAAGGTGCAGGAGGGCCGAGGAGTCGAGGTCGAAGACAACGACTTCATCCTCGCGCCGTCGGGACTGCTGCCGCCGCCCCGGATCGCCGGCCGGCTCACCGCGGTGCGGCTGCTGCCGGACGGGATCGCGCAGACCTTCGGGGGCTCGACCCGCGAGGGGCACACGGACAAGCTCCACCCGTCGGACCCCTCGGCGCGGAACTTCATGTTCTTCCACGGGCGGGTGCTTCGGTTCGGCAAGCTCACCATGGATGGCGCCGACCTGCAGATCGTGGACGCCGATCCCGACGATCCGTTCGACTTCTCGCTGGCGCACATCAACCAGCAGCTCGTCGCCGGGACCAGCCGCAACCAGAGCGACTTCGGGCTGGTGACCACCATGCCCGACTATGGAGACATGCTCAAGAAGGAGAAGGAGAAGGCGCGGGTGGCGATGGGGGCAGAGGCGCAGGGTCGCAGCGGCGCAGCGTCCGGGGGCCGGGCCGGCGAGCGCTAGTGTCCGGTGCGCTCGCCGCGCACCAGGTCCACCGCGTGTCCCACGATCGGCTCCAGTACGGTCAGCCCGTCCTTCACCCCACCGGTACTCCCAGGCAGGTTGACGATGAGCGTCCGGCCGCGCACCCCCGCCAGCCCGCGCGAGAGCGCCGCGCGGGGGAACCGGGGATAGACGCTCATCCTGAGCGCCTCGGCGATGCCGGGCGCCTCCTTGTCGAGGACGGCGCGGGTCGCCTCCGGCGTGACGTCGCGCGGGGTGAGCCCGGTCCCGCCGGTGGTCAGG
>DASSMN010000117.1:0-2022 GCA_035688885.1 Gemmatimonadales bacterium | reverse complement strand
ATCGACGGATCGTCGTTGAAGAAGACCTGGAACGTGCCGGAGCCGCCGGGGACCGGCGTCGTGAGGTCGGCCACCACGCTCAGCGTGCCGTTCCGCCACAGGTAGATGCCCTGGCTGCCGTTGCTTCCGATGGCGTGGAAGGCGACGGCCGAGCCGCCGATCGTCGGCGCGCCGAAGCCGCTGAAGGTGCCGCCCGTGTTCGGCACGGCGGTCTGATAGTTCGCCAGGGTGTTGAGCGCCCCGTTGCGGCTCAGATAGAGCCCCACTCCCGCCGGCGGGCTGCCGGTGCGGCTGGCGAAGAAGGCGACGCCATAGTCGCTCACCGAGGGGGAGGTGAAGGTGTTGAACGTGCCCGAGCCGCCCGGGATCGGGGTCGAGGAATTGGCGACCATGGCGACCCCGCCGCTCGGGAAGGCCGAGGCATAGACCCCCTGATTGCCGGCCGCGTCCGTGGCCGCGAAGGCGATGGCGCCGCGCACGTCGAAGTCGATCCCGCCATTGAAGCTCTTGAAATTGCCCGAGCCCGAGGGCACCGGCGTATTGGTGTCCGCGATGCGCTGCAGGATTTCGCCCGACTTTACGTAGAGGCCGCTGGTGCCCAGCGAGCCGCTGCCCATGAAGAGCAGCGCCTGCTGAGCCGGCACCGGCATGCCGAAATCGGTGAACTTGCCGCCGGTCGACGGGATCGGCGTGCCCACCTGCAGGGCGAGGACGAGCCGGCCGCTGGTGCTCGAGTAGAGGTTCGACGGCTGGTCCTTGCCGGCGCCGTTGAACGCCACGGTGCCGTAGCTCGCCAGGGGATAGGTCATGAAGGTGAAGTTGCCCGCGCCGCCGGGGACCGGCGTCGAGGTGTTGGCGATCACGGTGGCCGGGAGCGCGGCGCCGGCGCTGGGCGCCGGCTCGGCGCCGGTCAGGATATGCGGCGAACGATTCGACAGAAACGACATGGAGCTTCTCCTTGCGAAAGGTTTTTATCCGATCGGCTCGACCGTGACCTGGTGCTCGCCCTGGGCGTCGATGATGGTGACCGTGCCGCCGAGGTCGACCAAGCCCGCGCCCGAGCTGTAGCTCGCGGTGTAATAGGTCACGAGGAAGTAGACGATGGTGGGCACCTTCTCCATCAACTTGTAGGTGTTGGGCTGGCCCTCGACGCCGATGAAGAACATCTCCCACGGAGCGTCGCCGTAGTAGCCGCTGGCGAAGAGATTGAGGACGTTGGACGGTCCGCCGGTGTAGGGCCGGCTGTACGCGCGATAGACGAGCCCCTGCGCCGTGCAGGGCCGGATGGTGGCGGGATTTTGCTGCACCGTGGTTTCGGCCATGATCGACCTCCCGGAATCAGGTTCGTTGATTCGAACGCGGACCCGCCAGTGCACCGGGCGTGCCAGACCGTGGAGAGGAAAAAAGAGAGCGGTTCCCCGGAAAAACAGGAGAATGCGGAGGAGGGAGAAAATGTCGGAGCTATGTCGGCCGACATTGATCGGCAATGTCGGGGACTGTCAGGACATTTTCAGCGCACCTGGCGGAGCCAGTCGAGCCGCGAGCGCTGATACCAGTGCCAACGCACCGGCCGGCCCAGCTTCAGCAGCTCGGGGACGGTGACGAAACGGTAGCGGTCGCCGAGTTGCTGGAGCATCGCCTCGACCGTCTTGAGGGTGGGGCCGCGGTCGCGATAGCGCTCCTCCACCGTGGTGTAGAGCGTGTCGTGAAAGAGCACGATGCTCCCCCGCCGGAGGCGGCGGTAGATGCGCTCCAGCATGACCTCGGGCGGATCGTCGCGCCAGTCCTCGGCGATCACGTCCCAACAGACCACGCGCAGGCCGAGGCGCAGGGCGTCGATGCGGGAGCCGGGCGTCTGCTCGCCGTAGGGCGGGCGGAACAGCCCGGACGCGTGCGGGCCGAGGGCCTCCTCGGTCCAGGCGAGTTGGCGGCGGCGGTAGCGCCCTTTCAGCGAGGGCAGCGAGAGGTGGTCCCACGTGTGATTGCCCAGGGCGTGGCCGCCGCGGGCGATCCGCTCGATCA
>DASSMN010000240.1:0-5441 GCA_035688885.1 Gemmatimonadales bacterium | reverse complement strand
GCATAGACCCCCGCCAAGTCCGTCCGGAATCCGACCCCGCCCGGCTCGGCTTGGTCGACCTGCAGGGGCTGCACGGCGGCCAGCGCCCGAAGCTCGTCCACCACCAGCCGCTCGAGCCCCGGCGCAACCACCGCGAAGCAGGCCAGGTCGGCCCCTGGCGCAGTGATGTGGCTCATAGTCGTAACTCCCGGCCAGCGGCAACCTTAACCCTGCATCCAGGGTTGCGCATTCACGCTCCAGGCCGAGAGTCATGACCGCTGCAGTGACTGATCACCGGCAGACCACTCCGCGTCCGGGCCGGCGTTGGCTCCGGCGGCTGGGCATCGGGCTCACGGCGGTGCTGGTGATTGTGGTCGCCCTGATCGCCCTGCTGCAACTCCCCCCGGTGGCCACGCTTGCGGTTCGGAAACTCCTCACCCTCGCCCCGCTCAATCCCGGCAACCGGCTGGAAGTCGGCCGGGTGTCCGGCAACTTCCTCCACGGGCTCACGCTGGAGAACCTGCGGCTCCGGCGGAGCGCCAGCGACAGCAGCCGCGACCTGGCGCGAATCCAGCGGCTCCGCGTCGCGTACCATCTGCCCGATCTCCGTCCACCGGGGACCCGGCTCGACGAGCTCGAAATCGTGGGCGGCTCGATCGCCACCCATCGACAGGGCGATCGATGGGACCTCGCCGAAGTCATGCGCAAGTCGTCCGATACGACCGGTGGGGGCGGTTTCGCGATCGGCCGCCTCGAGGTTCGCGACGTCGCCGTGGCGGCCGAGCTGTCTCCCGATTCGGTGGTGCATGCGCGAATCCAGGAGCTGACCGCGCACGACATCCGTCTGGGCGACACGGCCCTGGCCTCGATCGACCGGCTGCAGCTCGCGGTGCAGCCTCCCGCAAGCGACCGCTGGCTCGCGGCCTCGACGCAGGGCCGGGTCACGGCCGATGAAATTCGATTCGATCCGTTCCGGCTCTCCAGCGAAGCGAGCGAGGTCACCGGTCGGGTGGTCCTGCCCCGGAGTTTCCGGGATGCCCGCGAGATCGGACGAGTGGACGTGCGCCTGACCGCGCGACCGCTCGCTCTGGCCGACCTGGCGTCGCTCAGCCCGGCCGTGCCGCCGACGGGAACGCTGCAGCTCGACGCCCAGGCGCGGGGCGAAGGAAATTTGATCACTGCGCATCTCGCGGCTAGTGTCGGCCAAGGCCGGCTCCTGCTGGATGGCGCAACCCGCCTGCGCGAGGGGCGCCCCACGGCATACCGTGCGCATGGCGAGGTGCGTCGGCTGGACCCCTCCCGGCTGCACGCCTCCGCTCCGAAGGGCGAGGTGAACGGCCGGCTGGATGCCGAGCTCGAGGGCGCCCTCTCCCGGGCCGACGGCAGCGTGCGGCTCGATCTCGGCGGGTCGCGGTTGGGCCGGACGTCCGTTCGCGAGCTCCGGCTGGCCGCGTTGCTCAGCTCCGGCACCGCCGATCTCACCTTCCACGGGGCACTCGACTCCGCTCGGGTGAACGCCACGGGGCGCGCGCGGCTGTTCGATTCGCTTCCCACCTACCGTCTTGCCGGCACGGCGGTCGACCTGCCGGGTACCGCAGCCATCGCGCGGGCGCTGGCGGGCAGGGACAGCGCGAGCGCACCGGCGCTCGCGATCGCCTTCCGGCTGAGCGGCGCCGGCACCTCACCCGATTCCGCGACCGCTCGAGGCAGGGTCGATCTCACCGCCGTTCGCGCCACCGGCGAGGACCGCGCGGTGGGCCACGCGACCTTCCATCTGGCCGACGGCCGGCTCGCGCTCCGGCCGGAGCTCCTTGCCGGCGGCGGGACGATTACCGCGACCGGGCAGGTGACGCTGGGTGACACCCTCGGCTACGAGCTGCGCGATGGCCGCATCGACCGGGTGGACCTGGGGCAGCTGAGCGGCGATACGACGAGCGCGCCCCTCTCGGGCCGCTTCAGCCTGGCGGGCCGGGGCAGCGAACCGGCCACCGCCCGCGTGACGACCAGGCTCCACCTCGACGAGCTCCGGTACGGCGCGCGCCGGATCGAGCGGGTGGACGCGGTGGCGCGGCTGGCCGATGGCCGGCTGCGGCTCTCGGGCGAGGGTGCGGCGCAGGGGGGACGCTTGGTGCTGGAGGCGCTCGGGCGACCGTTCGACAGCACGGCGTCCTTCGTGCTCGAGCGTGCCGCGCTCGAAGGCGTGGACCTCGGTACGTTCATGGGGCGGCCCGACCTCGCGGGCCCGGTGTCGCTCGCGATCACCGGAGAGGCTCGGCTTCGCGGCGAGCGGCGCTCGGCTCAGGCCCGCCTGACCATCGCGCCCTCGCGCCTGGGGAGGATCGAGCTGGAGGAAGGCAGCGGACAGCTGCGTCTCGACGGTCAGCAGCTCAGCTACGACGCGAGCGTTCAGAGCAACGGCGGACGGATCTCCGCACGGGGCCGCGCCACGACCGGCGGGTCCGACCCCACCTATCGAGTCGAGGAGGGGCGGCTCACCGCCGTGAACCTGGGCACCCTGCTCGGCCGTCCCGACCTGCACACCGACCTCAACGCCACCTTCACCGCCGACGTGGCTTCCGGCGCGCCCGACAGCCTGCGCGCCAACTTCGGGCTCGCGCTCCTGCCGTCGCAGGTGAACCAGGCGAAGCTGACGGCGGGGTCGCTCGACGCCAGGGTGGATGGCCGGCAGCTCCAGGCGAGGGTGCACGCCGATGGACCGGATGGCAAGCTCGACGCGACGGTGCAGCGCGCCCCCGATCAGACGCTGACGGCGCTCACCGCCGACGGGTCGGTGGCGGCCGAACACCTGGCCCGCTGGACCGGCCGGAGCGACGCCGACGGCCGGATCGAAGGGAAGTTCAACCTCGCGGTGCAATCGGACTCCACCGGGCTGCGTTCGGTCGGCGGCACGGTGAACGCGGTCGGCGGCGTCGGCGACATCCGTGTCCCGACGCTGTACGCGGCACTCAAGCCGGTGGACGGGCAGGTTCAGCTCGACACCATCGTGCTGCGCTCCAATGTGGCGGTGGCGGATGGCGCGGGGCGGCTGCAGCTCCGGCCCGGACCCGACCCCGGCACCCTGAGGCTCGCGGCCACCTTGGGAGATCTCGGCCCGCTGGCCGCGCTCATGGGCGCCGATACGCTGGGAGCGGACTCGGCGCGGATCAAGCTGACCGCGGGCGGCCCGGCCCATCACTGGCTGATCGACGGCGCGGCCGACGCGTACGGCATGGCGTACGCCGGCAACCTGGCCAATCACGTGACCGTGACCGGCAAGGCCAGGCTGGACAGTGCCGGCGTCGGCGCCGTGTCGGGTGACCTCCACGTCCAGGATGCGGCGTTCGGCAAACTCACGCTGCGCGAGCTCCGCGCCAAGGGCGGCTACGACTCTACGCTGGCCCTGGACCTCAGCCTCAACATCGCCGACAGCGTGCGGCTCGCCTCCCAGATCCGCGGCTCGATGTCCGCGGCACGCGACACGGTACGAGCCGAGCTGCAGCGGCTGACGTTGGACGAAGGCGGCCGGGCCTGGGCCTTGGCCGGTCCCGCGGCGATCGCTCTCAAGCCGCGGATCGAGCTGCACAATGTCGCGCTGGTCGCGCCAGGCCGGAGCATCACGGCCAACGGCGTGCTCGACCGCGCGGGGCAAAGCGACCTTACGCTGCGCATCGTGTCGCTCGATCTGGAGACCCTGCGGGCCGCGGGCCTGGTGCCGATCGGCGGCCGGGTCGATGGGCAGCTGCATCTGGTCGGGCCGGCCACGAGCCCGCGCCTCGAGGGTGGGGTGGACCTGGCCATTCCGTCGAACAAGGGCAGCGTGATCGGAACGGTGGGCAGCAAGCTGGACTGGAGCGCGGCCGGCCTCCGGATCGCGGCAGCCGCCAAGCCGCTGCACGGCAGCGCGCTCACAATCGATGGGTCCCTGCCCTATCGCTTCACGCTGGCCCCGCGGGACACGGCGGCCACGGTGGCCAGCGAGGCGCTGCCCGCGGATACCGTGTCGCTCGCGGTGCGAGCCGACAGCTTCGACCTCGCGCTGTTCGGGCCGCTGCTGCCACCCGACGCCGCCACCGGTCTGGGTGGGCGCCTCAGAACCGACGCCCGGATCGGCGGCACCATTCACCAACCGGCGGCCACCGGAACCGTCAACCTGTCGCGCGCCACGCTCGAGCTTCCCTCCATCCGGGTGGCCTACCAGCGCGGCGAGTTGGTCGGCCGGCTCGAGGGCGAAACGCTCCGAATCGACAAGCTCCGCCTGCTCACCGACAAGCATGAGGAGCTGCTCGCGAACGGGAACATCCGCCTTGCTCCGCTGAGCGAGCCCGGGCTCTCGCTCGACGGCACGCTGACCAATTTCAAGCTGGTGAATTCGGATCAGCTGCAAACCTCGGCCTCGGGCAAGGTGCAGGTGGCCGGCACGCTGCTGCATCCGGAGGTGACCGGCCGCGTGCGCCTGGGACGCACCGACTTCTACGTCGGCGCGGGAGGGGCGCAGGCGCGGGTGGAGCAGGTTACCCTGACGCCGGCCGAGCTGCGCAAGCTGGCGCGGGACTTCGGCCCGGCGGTCCTCACCCGGGCCGACAAGACGCCCGGGCTCATGGACCGGACCAAGCTCGATCTCAGCGTGAACATGCCGGGGCAAGTCTGGATCAAGCGCTCCAGCAGCCCGAAGGCCAACATCGAGATCATGGGCAACGTGCGGGTGACGCAGGAGCCCGGACAGGAGATGCGGTTTTTCGGCCACGTCGAGCCGGTGCCCGACCGCGGGACCCTGGAGCTGAGCGGCAAACAGTTCCGGCTGAGCGAAGGCGACATCAACCTGGCCGGCCCGGTGGACTCGACCAAGCTCGACGTTACCGCCACCTACACCGTGCCGACCCAGGGGGGCGGCGATGCCGAAGGCGTGCTGGTGGACGTGCACGCTCGCGGCCGGTTGGACAGCCTGTCGCTCGAGTTCACCTCCGATCCGTCGATGAGCCAGGACGACATCCTGTCGTACATCGTCACCGGCCGTCCCGCATCCGACAACCCGCTGTTCGAGGGTTCGGGCACCGGCGGCGGCAGCACCGGCCAGCAGGTCGCCTATGGCGCCCTGGCGGGGGCGATCTCCAATGCGGCCGGCCAGGGCCTTGGCCTGGACGTGTTCCAGATCCGGCAGGACCCCACGCGGGGGCTCACGCTGACGGCCGGCCGGTATGTCGGCTCGCGGCTGTTCCTCGATCTTCAGCTGCCGCTCCAGCTGGGTACCACCAGCCAGCAGACCGCCGGGTCGAACCTGGGCCCCGGCTTCGAGCTCGAGTACACGCTCGAGCGCTGGCTCCGCGCGAGCCTCCGCGGCGGCAGCTTGTCTCCCGGGTTCCTGTTCCGAGCCCGCCGTGCGTACTGACCGACCGTTCCCGCTTGCCGTCGCGCTGCTGCTCATCGGCGCGGGGCCGCTCGTCGCCCAGGACGCCCTCACCAGG
>DASSMN010000279.1:0-4931 GCA_035688885.1 Gemmatimonadales bacterium | reverse complement strand
CGATCGATGTACTCCTGCTGCTCCGAGGCGACCTCCAGCGCCAGGAGATCGATCGTGGCGCCGGGCGCCTGCTCGCGGATGAGCCGAGACACCAGCAGCTTGGGCTCGGCCAGAGGATGAATGTCGCCCAGGAAGACGATGCGATGCCGTGCGAGGGCCGCCTGCACGAACTCGAACGGCGGCGAGGATTGAGCCGGCAGCGCTCGAGCCACGACCGGCAGCAGGAACGCGAGGACCAGTCGATGGAGGCGGTGCGGCATGCGGGCGAGGGCGGCGAGCGGCAAAAGGTTCTGGCTGATCGGGGCGGCGAACGGTTCTGGCTGATCGGCTAGCGGCGGAACAGTCTCCCCAGCACGCCGGTGGCCACCACGCCCTCGAACGCGTAGGCCAGCTCGTCCATGTTCTGGTACCGCTCCGCGACATCGATCGCGAGGCAGCGCTGGATCACGGCGTCGAGCTTGGCGGGGAGCTCGGGGCGGAGGTCCTTCAGCTTGGCCGGGGATCCGCGAAGCCGAGCGATCATGGTCTCCTGCGCGGACTTTCCGGCAAACGGGAGCTGACCACTGAACATCTCGAACGCCAGGATGCCCAGGGCGTAGACGTCGCTCCGGCCGTCCAGCGGCTTGCCGCGAATCTGCTCGGGACTCATGAACTCGGGCGTGCCGAGCACGATGCCGGTCGCGGTGAGCTTGGCCACCTCGGGACCGGCGCGCCGCTCCTTCGCCAGGCCGAAATCCATGACCACCGCCCGGAACCGCGGCTCGCCCTGCTCCGTGGTGCCGTCGGGCACCATCATGACGTTCTCGGGCTTGAGGTCGCGGTGGATGATGTGGTGCTCGTGGGCATGGGCCAGGCCGCGGCACATCTGCACCAGCAGCGGAATGCCCTCGGCGATGGAGATGGGGCCCCGGCGGGTCTCGTGCTCGCTGAGCGGCTCGCCTTCGAGATAGGGCATGACGAGATAGATCATCCGGTCGGCCTCGCCCATGCGCAGGATGGGGCAGACGTTCGGATGATCCAGCCGGGTGGCGATCTCGGCCTCGCGCCGGAGCCGCTCCACGGCGGCGGGATCGCGCGAGAGCCTCGGCAGCAGGATCTTGACCGCCACCGGGCGGCCGGTCTCGGTGTCCTGGGCCCGGTACACGTACGACATGCCGCCTTCCCCCAGCCGGCGCCCGACCTGATAGCGCCGATCCAGCAGCTTGCCGCTGAGGGTGGCGTAGTGATTGACCTCCTCCGGCGTGAGCGTCAGCTCCTCGATGATCACGTCACGGTGGGGGCCGGCAGCGGCGGGCGCGGTCCTTGGCGGGGGTGGGGGGAACGAAGCGTTGGCCTCGACCTCGACCAGCGGCGAGCCATCCTTCACACAGTACCGCGCCGGAGCCGGGTAGGTGGTCTGGCAGCGGGGACAGCGGCGATTGCTCAATCGCGAAACCGGTTGCGGCCGTCGCTCTTGGCTCGATAGAGGTGGGAGTCCGCCAGCCGGAGCAGTGAGTCGCCGTCGGTGACGCGCTCGTCGGGATAGGACGCGATGCCCACGCTGATGGTGACCCGGACCGGCTTGGCAGCCTCGCCGAAGTCGTGGGTGGCGACCCGGCGGAGGATACGCTCGGCAAAGTTGCGGGACTCGGCGGCGGTGGTCTCGGGCAGCAGGACCACGAACTCCTCGCCGCCGTAGCGCGCCACGATGTCCACCGACCGCTGCTCCCGCTTGAGCAGGTTGGCCAGCTGCTTGAGCACCTTGTCGCCCACCAGGTGGCCGTGGGTGTCATTGATCTGCTTGAAGTTGTCGATGTCGATCATCATCCCGGTCAGCATGGTGGCGTACCGGGCCGCCCGGTCCATCTCCTGTTCCAGCTTTTCCATCAGCGCGCGGCGGTTGAAGCAGTTGGTGAGCGGGTCGGTCTCCGCGAGGTGGCGCATCTGCTCCTGGCCCATGACCGCGTTCTCGAGATCGTACGCCTTCTCGAGCGCGGCCACGGCGGCGATGATGACCTGCTCCGCGAACTGGACGTCCTGCTCGTTGAGCGGCGCGTCCTCGGTGGTGGTCCGGAGGAAGAACACGCCCGCGGGCTGGCCCCGGAGCGAGAAGCGGAGCGCGATGGCCGAGCGGGTCTGCACCCCCTGCGAGCCGTTGGACCAGCCGGGCCTCACCTCGCCGTAGAGCGGGTCGGTGGTGGCGTCGCGGACGAGCACCACCTCGCCCGTCACGAGCGCGCGGCGGATCTCGGGATACTTGGTCAGGTCCACCGGCAGGTTCTTGAGCATCGGGTTTTCGAACGCCGCCACGACGGTGCCGGTGTCGTCCTCGGGCCCGGCAATCACGATCGAGCAGCGCGAGATGTTGAGGCCCTGCGCCACCCGCCGCACCAGGATCTGATAGATCTCCTCCGGCTTGAGCGAGGCGGTGACCTCCTGCATGATGTCCATCATCTCCGACCGGGACCGCGCTTCGGCGCGCGCCTGGTTGAGCTCGCGGCCCACCCGGAGGTGCGCCTTCACCCGCGCCAGCAGCTCGCGCACCCGGAACGGCTTGGGGATGAAGTCGGCGGCGCCGAGCCCGAGCGACCGGACGGTCGCCTCTTCGGGCGGCATGGAGGAGATCATGAGGACCGGGAGGTCCTTGTACCGGGGGTCGGATTTGACCTTCTGCAGCAGCTGCAGCCCGTCCACCTTGGGCATCATGATGTCGAGCAGCAGCAGGTCGAACGGCTCGGCCTGGAGGTGGTCGAACAGGTGCTCGCCGCCGGGGACGGTGAGCACGTCGTACCCGTTCTCCTTGAGGATCCAGGAGAGGGTGCGCGACAGCGCCTGATCGTCGTCCGCGACGATGATCTTGGGTGCGAGCGGCATTCAGCCCACCAGGCGCCGGTAAAGGTCCGGATCCACGTTGCCGCCGCTCACTACCGCCACGGTCGGACCGGAGGGACGGACCCGGCCGCCCAGCAGCGCAGCCACGGCTACCGCGCCCGAGGGCTCGGCCCGGAGGCCGGCGTGCTGGTGGAGATAGCGCACGCCCTCGGCGATCTCGTCCTCGGTGACCGTGACGGCCTCGCGCACCACCCGCCGAAGCAGGTCGAAGGTCAGCGCGCCCACCGATCGGGAGAGCAGACCGTCGGCCATGCTCTCGGTGTGTCCCAGCGTCTGGGGCTCGCCGGCCGCGAGCGCGGCGGTGAGCTTGGCGGCCCCGGCCGGCTCGACGCCGATGACCTCGATGGCTGGGGCCAGCGCCGCGATGGCCACCGAGATGCCCGAGATGAGGCCGCCGCCGCTCACCGGTACCAGGATGGTCCGGGTCTCGGGCCGTTGCTCGAGGATCTCCAGCCCGATGGTGCCCTGCCCGGCGATCACGTCGGGGTGATCGAACGGCGGGATCAGGGCCAGGTCCTGCTCGCGGGCGATCGCTTCCGCACGCATCCCCTGCTCCGCCGAGCGAGTAGCGCCGGCCAGCACCACCTCGCCGCCGTGCCGCCGCACCCCTTCCACCTTGACCGCCGGGGTCGATTCCGGCATGACGACCACGGCACGGAGACCGAACTGGCGGGCGGCGAAGGCCAGCGCCTGGCCGTGATTGCCGCTCGAGGCGGTCACCACGCCCTGGGCGCCACCCCGGCCCACCAGCCGGGCCAACGCGTGATAGGCGCCGCGGATCTTGAAGGCGCCGATCGGCTGGAGGAGCTCGCACTTGAGAGCGACCGGCACGCCCACCCGAGCCGAGAGGTCGGGCGCGTCCCGGAGCGGGGTGCGGACCGCCACGCCGTCGAGCACGCGCGCGGCGGCGCGAACGGAGTCGAGGGTGACGGTCGCGGGCGGGGCGGAGAGGGTCATGGGCTGGGAGTCATCTTGAGAGTCACCCTGAGCGCACCGAGGGGGCCATGCGTTGGGTCATGGCTCCTTCGCCGCACGCAGGAGGACTCCGGCGCCGCGAAAGCTGCCATCAGCAATGCTCTGTAAATGAGCGCGGGAGCCCGCTTAAGCAAGCCCCCCGCCGGTGTTACTCGTCCGCTGCCGCGGTGGGCGAGACTTCATCGCCGCCCGCCGCGTCTTCAGCTCCGCCTTCGTCCTCCTTCACCACCCGGGCCACGTCGACCACCGAGTCGCCGTGATCCAGGTTCATCACCTTCACCCCCTGGGTGTTGCGGCCGATGACGCGGATGCCGTCCACCGGCAGCCGGATGATCACGCCGTGGCGGGTGATCATCATGAGCTCGTCCTCGGGAATCACTTCCTTGAGGGCGACGATGGAGCCGGTCTTGTCGGTCTTCTTGAGCGTGATGATGCCCTTGCCGCCGCGCTTCTGGACCCGGTAGTCGGAGAGCTCGGAGCGCTTGCCGAAGCCCTTCTCGCTCACCACCAGCAGGGTCGAGTCGCGCCGGACCACCACCATGCCGATGACCGCATCGCCCTTCTCGAGCTCGATGCCCTTGACGCCGGTGGTATCCCGGCCCATCTCGCGCACGTCGCCCTGGTGGAACCGGATGCTCATGCCGTCGCCGGTGGCCAGGATGATGTCGCTGTTGGAATCGCACACCTGGACGTCGATCAGCTCGTCCTTGTCCTCGATGTTGATGGCCCGGATGCCGTTGGTCCGGACGTTCCCGTAGGCCGAGAGCAGCGTCTTCTTCACCGTGCCCTGGCGGGTGGCGAAGATGAGGCACTTGTCGTCGGTGAACTCGCGGACCGGGACCAGCGCCGCGATCTGCTCGTCCTGCTTGATGGCGATGCAGTTGACGACCGGCTTGCCGCGTGCCGCGCGGCCGGCCTGCGGGATCTCGTGCACCTTGAGCCAGTAGAGCTGCCCCTGGTTGGTGAAGAAGAGCAGGTAGTCGTGGGTGCTGGCGATGAACAGGTGCTCGATCCAGTCGTCGGCCTTGAGGTCCTGGCCGTTGAGCCCCCGCCCGCCGCGCCGCTGGCGCTTGTAGGTGGTGATC
>DASSMN010000494.1:0-2670 GCA_035688885.1 Gemmatimonadales bacterium | reverse complement strand
GATGAGCACCGCCGCCGCGCGGGTAACCTGCGCCCCCACGCCGCCGATCTGCTGCAGCCACAGCGCCGACCAGGCCCCGCCCGCGAGCAGCCACAGCCATTCGCGCACCGTGCCCGGCCGGGACACCAGCAGGAGCCCGGCAAGCGGTCCGAACACGAAGACCGGCGGGGCGAGGAGCAGAAAGCCGGCCAGCGCCAGCAACGCCCCCCATCCGGGCGGGCGCGCCGGGCTCAGCCGGTGAAGCCCTTGATGTACGGCAGCAGGGCGAGCTGGCGCGCCCGCTTGATCGCGGTGCTGAGCTGGCGCTGGTGCCGGGCGCAGGTGCCGGACAGCCGGCTGGGCAGGATCTTGCCTCGCTCGGTCAGGAACCGCGACAGGGTGCGTTCGTCCTTGTAATCCACCACGCGCACCCCGCTCTCGCAGATGGCGCAGGTCTTCTGCGGCCGCCTCATTCGTCGTCCTCCTCGTCGCTCTTGCCGGCGGTCACGGGCACGGGCTGGGCGCCCTCGTTCACCACCACGAGAAACCGGAGCACGCCGTCATCCAGCTTGATCGCGCGCTCGAACTCGGGCAGGGCGGTGGCGTCGGCGTCAAACTTGGCGACGACGTAGTAACCGGTCTCGTGCTTCTTGATGGGATAGGCCAGGGTGCGCTTACCCCAGTGATTCACCTGGGGGGCTTCGGCGCCCGACTGCTGGATGAGGGAGTGGAAGCGCGACAGGCGCTCGTTGATGGCGGCCTCTTCGAGCGCACTGTCGAAGATATAGACCACCTCGTACTGACGGGTCATGACACCTTCCTTCGGTCTGAGTCGCCCCGGGCCGGTGTGGGCGCCGAGGAGGATGGTTTGTGAGGCGGGAAGTATAGGGGCGGGCGGGGTTTCGCGGTAGCCGGGCAGGGAACCAGAGCCGGTCGAGCGACCAGAGAGCTGCTGACTCCCCAGTCGGAGCTCGAGCTTTACTTCACAGACAACTTGATGTTGGGCGCACAAAGTATTATAAGGCAGCCGCTTGCATTCAGCGGGATATTCACCAAGGAAGCACGGAAATCTGCCGCCGCGGCCACTGAGATCAGCCGTCCATCCGCAGCCGATTCCTCAGCTACTGAATCGAAACAGCATCACGTCGCCGTCCCGGACCACGTATTCCTTGCCTTCCGCACGTGCCAGGCCTTGCTCCCGGGCCGGCTTCCACCCGCCGACCCGGACGAAATCGTCATAGGCGACGGTCTCGGCCCGAATGAATCCCTTCTCGAAGTCCGAGTGGATGACCCCGGCGGCGGCGGGCGCTCGATCGCCTCGGTGGATGGTCCAGGCGCGAACTTCCTTTTCGCCGGCGGTGAAGTAGCTCTGAAGGCCAAGCAAGTGGTAAGCCGCGTGGGCCAGACGATCGAGCCCCGATTCGGTGAGTCCCAGCGAGGCGAGGAACTCGGCTCGATCGGCCGGCTCGAGCTCGGCCAGCTCGGCCTCCACCTTGGCGGAGAACGCCACGATCTCGGCGGTCTCGTCATCCCTGGCGAGCGCGGCGCGAAGGGCCTCCACGTGCGCGTTGCCGGTGGCGATTTCGTGCTCACCCACGTTGGCCGCGTACAGCACCGGCTTGGCGGTCAGCAGGTTGAAGCTCCGGAACGCCGCCGCTTCTTCGTCGGTCGGGGCGACGCTGCGGGCCGCCCGCCCTGCCGCGAGCGCGTCGCGTGCTGCTTCGAGCAGCCGCTGCTCGAGCCGGGCCTGCGCGTCGCCCGACTTGGCGGCCCGGCTGGTCTTGTCCAGCCGCTTCTCGACGCTGGCCAGGTCTGCCAGCCCGAGCTCGATGTTGATGACCTCGCGGTCACGCACCGGATCTACGGGCCCCATCACGTGCTGGACGTCGGGATCCTCGAAGCAGCGGACCACGTGGACGATGGCGTCCACCTCGCGGATGTTGGCCAGGAACTGGTTGCCCAGACCCTCTCCCTCGCTGGCTCCCTTCACCAGCCCCGCGATGTCGACGAACTCGACGGTCGCAGGCACGGTCCGCTCGGGGCTCACGATTCGGGTGAGCGACTCCAGCCGCGGGTCGGGCACCTGCACGATGCCGGTGTTGGGCTCGATCGTGGCGAACGGGTAGTTTGCGACCAGCGCCTTGGCGGACGTGAGCGCATTGAACAGGGTGGACTTGCCGACGTTGGGTAAGCCGACGATCCCGAGCCGCAGCATGTACGATCGTTCCTCTACCGGTTGAACCGACTCATGGCCCGCTCGACACCTTCGGCCAGCCAGCACTCCACGGCGTCCGCCATCGGGTCGAGCAACTCGGCCATGATGCGCTGCTCCTCGGGCTCGAACGGCGCGAGCACGAAGTCAGCCAGCTCAGCGACCTCCGGCGGCACTGGCCCCGCGCCGATCCGGAGGCGCGCGTAGTCCTGGCGCTGGAGCGCGGCTTCGATGCTCTTGAGCCCGTTGTGCCCGCCAGACGAGCCGGCGCCTCGCAGCCGGAACCGGCCGACCGGGAGGGCCACGTCGTCGGACAGGATCAGGAGGTGCGTCGCCGGGTCGAACCCCGAAACATCACGGAGCGGCGCGAGGGCCGCGCCGCTCCGGTTCATGGAGGTCTGCGGCTTGAGCAGCCGGACCGGTCGTCCTTCGCGATCGCCGTCCGCCTGACGCGCCTGCTCGCCCCGGGCAAAGGCCGG
>DASSMN010000179.1:0-10119 GCA_035688885.1 Gemmatimonadales bacterium | reverse complement strand
ACTGGTGCCCGCCTTCGCCGCCGTGCAGCACGACCCGGCCGAGTCGTTCCGGGGAGAGGGCCGGGGCACGTCGGGTCGCCAGGGCAGCCGATTCCGCTCGGGGCTGGTGGTGACCCAGGTGGCGCTCGCGCTGGTGCTGCTCGCGGGCGCGGCGCTGCTCATCGTGAGCGTGCGGCGGCTGGCCGGTGTGGATCCCGGGTTCGAGCCCGAGCACGCGGCCGCGTTCCAGTTCAACGTGCCGAGCGCCAAGTACAACGGCGCCGACGCGCAGCGAGGGTTCGTCTCGCGCGTGATCGCGCAGCTGGGCGCCATTCCCGGCGTGACCCACGCCGGGGCGGTGTACTTCCTGCCGCTGGGCGACGGCAACACCAATGGCGACGTCTCGGTCGAAGGCGAGCCGCCGGCTGCGCGCGGCAAGGAGCGCTACGCCAGCTATCGGATCGTCATGGGGGAGTATCTCGCGAGCATGGGGATCGCGGTGCGGCGGGGCCGAGGACTCGCGCCAACCGACGCGCGCGGCCAGCCGCTGGTGGCCGTAGTCAACGAAGCGTTCGCCCGCTCGTTCTTCAACGGACAGGATCCGCTCGGCAAGCGGGTGACGTTCGGCACCCCCGACAGCACGGCCGAGTGGCGGCAGATCGTCGGCGTGGTGGGCGACGTGCACCATGATGGCCTCTCGGAGGCGCCTCAGCCCGAGCTGTACGTGCCGGCCGAGCAGCTCACGGCCGACTTCTGGACCATCTTCGTGCCGCTCCCGATCTCGTTCGTGGTCCGGAGCAACCTGCCGACCACCGCGCTGTTTCCCGCGATCAAGGCCGCCGTCCACGAGGTCGACCCCGAGCAGGCCGTGAGCCGGCTGCGCCCGGTGAGCGAGCTGGTGAGCGATTCCGTCGCGCGCTACCGCTTCAGCATGCTGCTGCTCACCGTGTTCGGGGCGCTGGCCCTGATCATCGCGGCGGTCGGCGTCTATGGCGTCATGGCATACGCGGTGAGCCAGCGGACCCGCGAGCTGGGTATCCGCCTCGCCCTCGGCGCCAGCCGATCGAGCGTGCGGTACCTGGTGCTCGGTCGCGGGCTCGGCATGGCCGCGCTGGGGATCGGGATCGGCCTCGCGGGCGCGCTCGCGCTCACGCGGCTGCTCGTGAGCCAGCTCTTCGGGGTCAGCCCCACCGATCCCGAGGTTCTGGCGGCCGCGGTCGGAACCCTGGCCGCGGTGTCGACGGTCGCGTGCTTCATTCCCGCGTTCCGGGCGACCCGGGTCGACCCCGTGATCGCCCTGCGGAGCGAGTGATGGCCGCGATGCTGCGGGATCTCCGCTACGCCACCCGCGCGCTCCGGCGCACGCCCGGCTTCACCCTTGCGGCGGTGCTCACGCTGGCGCTCGGGATCGGTGCGACGACCACCATCTTCACGGTGGTGAACGGCGTGCTGCTGCGGCCGCTGCCCTATCCGGGCGCCGACCGGATCGTGAACATCTGGAACGATTTCGGCGTCGGCGCGCAGTCGCTGCCGGCGGTGAGCCCGCTCGACTTCCGCGACTACCAGCGGCGGAGCCGCACGTTCGAGATGTTCGCGGCGGGGTCGGATGGTGGCGTAGTCGGTCTCCGGGGCAATCTCACCGGCGACGGTCAGCCGGAGCGGGTCAACGTGGCCACGGTCACGCCCAACTTCTTCCCGTTGTTCGGCGTCACTCCGGCCTACGGCCGGAACTTCCTGGAGGCGGAAGAAGCCGCCGGCGGACCGCACGTGGTCATGCTGAGCGACCGGCTCTGGCGGCGCCGCTACGGTGCCGACCCCGCGATCGTGGGACGGACCATCCAGATGGATGGGGTGGCATTCCAGGTGGTGGGCATCCTGCCGGCGGGGTTTCGTCTGGCGCTCCCCGCGGAAGCGTTTCTCATCACGGACGCGGAGCTCTGGACGCCGCTGCAGTTCGATTACGGCCACGCCCCGCCACGGAACTACACCTTCTTTACGGTGTTTGGCCGGATTCGGCCCGATGTCACGCTCGGTCAGGCGCAGGCCGAGATGGACGGCATCGCGATGCAGTTCCGGCAGGAGTTCCCGGAGCACGCAGGCACCCAGGTGCGGATTCGGGCCGTGCCGCTGCAGCAGGACGTGGTCAAGGGCGCCCGCCCGGCGCTGCTGGTGCTGCTGGGCGCGGTGGGGCTGGTGTTGCTCATCGCCTGCGCCAACGTGGCGCACCTGCTGCTGGTCCGCGCCACCGTCCGGGAGAATGAATTCGCGCTCCGCACCGCATTGGGCGCGAGCCGCGGCGCCGTGGTGCGCCAGCTGCTCACCGAAAGCGGCCTGCTGGCGCTCCTGGGCGGCGGGCTCGGCCTGGGCATCACCACGCTGGCCCTCGCGCTCCTGCGCGTGCTGCATCCCTCCAATCTCCCTCGTCTCGCCGAGATCGATCTCGACGGCCGGGTGCTGGGCTTCACGGCGCTCACCTGTCTGGTGACCACGCTGGTGTTCGGCCTGGCGCCCGCGCTGCAGGCCGCCGGGAAGGACCCCCAGCGCACCTTGCAGGGGGGCGGCCGCAGCGGCACGGGCGTCGGACGCCACCGGATCCGCGCGCTGCTCATTCTGGGCGAAGTGGCGCTGTCGGTGATCCTGCTGGTCGGCGCGGGCCTGCTCGTGCGCAGCTTCGTGGCCCTGCAGGACGTGCGCCCCGGGTTCGATGCCGACGACGTGCTCACCTTCCAGCTGGCGTTTCCGGCCAGTCGCTATCCCAACGGCGCCGCGCGCCGCACCTTCGTGCGGGAGCTCGAGCGACGGTTGGGCGAGCTCCCGGGCGTGAGGCGGGTGGGGTTCATCTCCAAGCTCCCGCTCACCGGGAGCGGCCCGCTCTCGCCATACGCGTACGACGAGGCCACGGCGCGGAACTGGGAGTCGGTGACCGCGGACGGCCGCCAGGTGTCCCCGGACTACTTCGCGGCCATGAACACGCGACTTCTCGCCGGCCGCGCGTTTACCTGGGATGACGCGGTGGACAAGCCGCCCGTGATCGTCATCGACGAAACGCTGGCGCGGCAGGCGTGGCCGGGGCAGAGCGCCGTCGGTAAGCAGCTGCAGCTCGGGCCCACCGGCGAGGCCGACAACATGGCCGAGGTGGTGGGCGTGGTGGAGCACGAGCGGAGCCACGATCTCACCCGCGCGGTGCGGCCGCTCATCTTCTACCCGATGGGGCAGCAGCAGCCGAACGTGATGGATGTCGCGCTGGAGACCGGCGTCGCTCCTCAGGCGCTCGTCGGCCCGGCCGCCGCGCTGGTCCACGAGATGGACAAGGACCTGGCCGTCACCCGGGTGGCGCCGATGACCGCCTATCTCTCCGAAGGGATGGGGCAGGCCAGGTTCAGTCTGCTGCTGATGTCGGCGCTGGGCGGCATCGCGCTCCTGCTCGCCGCGGTGGGCATCTTCGGCGTGATCGCCTACACGGTGACCCAGCGGACCCGCGAGTTCGGCATCCGGCTGGCGCTCGGCGAGGACCCCCGGCGCACGCGGCGCGAGGTGATCATGCGCGGCATGCGGCTGGTCGTGCCCAGCATTCTGGTGGGCCTCGGCGCCTCGTTGCTGGTGACCCGACTGCTCGGGGGTCTGCTGTACCAGGTGAGCCCGCACGACCCGCTCACGCTGCTGGGCATCGCCGGACTGCTCGGCGGGGTGGCGCTCGCGGCGTGTTATCTGCCCGCCCGCCGCGCCACGGCGGTCGATCCCGCCATCGCGCTCCGTAGCGAGTAGTGCCGGCGCCCGACCGATTCATCCTTTCTCCCAGGCTGGAGCATCCGTGATCCGACTCGCGAACCTCGACCGCTACTATCAGACCGGTCCCACCCGCACCTTCGTACTCCGGCGCATCGACCTGGAGATCCGCCAGGGCGAGTTCGTCACGATCATGGGTCCGTCCGGGGCGGGGAAGTCCACCCTGCTGAGCATCCTCGGACTGCTCGACCACGCCTGGAGCGGCGAGTACTGGTTCGTGGACCAGGCGGTGCACCAGCTGCCGCCCAAGAAGCGGGTGGAGCTCAACAAACGCTACATCGGTTTCGTGTTCCAGAAGTACCACCTGCTCGACGACCTCACGGTCTACGAGAACCTCGAGATTCCGCTCTCGTATCGCGACGTCAAGCCCAAGGAACGGGCGGCCATCGTGGCGGAGACGCTGGACCGATTTCAGATGGTGGGAAAGAAGGACCTCTACCCGAGCCAGCTGAGCGGCGGCCAGCAGCAGCTCGTGGGCGTGGCTCGCGCGGTCATCGCCAACCCGAAGCTGCTCCTGGCCGACGAGCCGACCGGCAACCTGCACAGCGCGCAGGGCGAGGAGATCATGGAGCTGTTCACCCGCCTCAATCGGCAGGGGACCACGATCGTCCAGGTGACGCACTCGGAGAAGAACGCATCGTACGGGAACCGCACGATCCAGCTGCAGGATGGATGGATCGTCAGCCCCGGGAACCCGGCGACGCAGACGGCCTAGGCCGCCGGCCGGGCGTCCCGCCGGCCGCGCCGATGCGCCGTCGCATCCCAGGACTCGGCCGAGGCGGCACTCCGGTTAGATTACCGCCCGAACCTTCCCTGACTGTCCCTTGCCCAACACGCCTGCCGCTCCCCACATCCTCGTCGCGGACGACCAGGCGGACGTCCGTGAGGCGCTGCGTCTCCTGCTCAAGGGGGAGGGCTACGCCATCGAGACGGCCGGGTCGCCGGCGGCCGTGCTGTCGGCGGTGCAGCGGGCCGATTTCGACGCCGTGCTGCTGGATCTCAACTATGCCCGGGACACCACCACGGGACGCGAAGGGCTCGAGCTCGTCTCCGAGCTCCAGGCGCTCGATGCAACCCTGCCCGCGGTCGTGATGACCGCGTGGGGGAGCGTGGACAAAGCGGTCGAGGCCATGCGCCGCGGCGCGCGTGACTTCATCGAGAAGCCGTGGGACAACGCGCGCCTCCTGGCCACGCTCCGGACCCAGGTGGAGCTCGGGCGCGCGCTCCGCCGTACCCGGCGCCTGGAGGGCGAGAACCGGCTGCTCCGCCGCGATGGCCGGCCCGAGCTCATCGCGGAGTCGGCGGCCATGCGTCCCGTACTCCAGCTCATCGAGAAGGTGGCGCCCTCCGACGCCAACGTGCTCATCACCGGCGAGCATGGCACCGGCAAGGAAGTGATAGCGCAGTGGATCCACTCGGCCTCGCCTCGCGCCGCGCGACCGCTCGTCGCCGTCAACCTGGGCGGGTTGTCCGAAGGCCTGTTCGAGAGCGAGATGTTCG
Source organism: Gemmatimonadales bacterium (assembly GCA_035688885.1). Lineage (GTDB taxonomy): Bacteria > Gemmatimonadota > Gemmatimonadetes > Gemmatimonadales > GWC2-71-9 > CAVVWJ01. The sequence continues at coordinate 4,854 of DASSMN010000179.1, read as the reverse complement.
GGCACGTCAAAGGCGCCTTCACCGACGCCCGCACCGATCGGATCGGCCGGTTCGAGCTGGCGGAGGGCGGCACGCTCCTGCTGGACGAGATCGGCACGCTCGAGGCCCGCCAGCAGGCCAAGCTGCTCCGGGTGCTCGAGACCGGCGAGGTCGAGCGGGTGGGGGCCTCGCGGGCGCGTAAGATCGACGTGCGCCTGCTCTCCGCCACCAATGCGGACATTCCCGCCGAAGTCGCGGCCGGACGATTCCGCGAGGACCTGCTGTTCCGGCTCAACACCATCGAGATCCGGCTGCCGCCGCTCCGCGAGCGCCAGGGCGATATCGCGCCGCTGGCCGAGCACTTCCTCCGCCACTACGCCGCGCGGTACCGCAAACCGCTCGCCGGGTTCGACCCGGAGGCGCTGCAGGCGCTCCAGAGCCACGGCTGGCCGGGCAATGTCCGCGAGCTCGACCACACGCTGGAGCGCGCCGTGCTCATGGCCCACGGCCCCCTGGTCCGCTCGGGCGATCTCGGCCTTCGGGGGGCCGGAGCGGGGGCGCGGCTCGAGGACCTGCCGCTCGAGGAGGTGGAGCGCGTCCTCATCCGCAAGGCGCTCGAGCGGCACGGCGGAAACGTGAGTCAGGCCGCCAAGGCCTTGGGCCTGAGCCGCAGCGCGCTCTACCGCCGGCTCCAGCATCATGGGCTCTGACCGGCGGCATCGGCCGGCCGGTCACGAGTCGCGGGTCTTCCTGGTCGCGCTCCTCGCGGGGCTGCCGGCCGTGCTGGTGGCGGAGTGGCTGCTCTGGCGCGCCGATCATCCGCTGCGAGTCCAGGTCACCCTCACGCTGGTAGTGGTGGGCGCCTGGCTGATCGGATCGGCCATGGTGCGCGAGCGCGTGCTGCGGCCGCTGCAGACCATCGCCAACCTGCTGGCCGCGCTGCGCGAGGGCGACTACTCCATTCGCGCTCGCGGCGCCAGCACCGATGACGGGCTCGGCCTCGCGCTGTTCGAGGTGAACATGCTCAGCGACACGCTGCGATCGCAGCGGCTCCACGCGCTCGAGGCCACGGCGCTGCTCCGGCGGGTAATCGAGGAGATCGACGTCGCGGTGTTCGCGTTCGATCACGCGCAGCGGCTCCGGCTGGTCAACCGCGGCGGCGAGCGCCTGCTGGGCCAGCCGGTCGAGCGGCTGCTCGGCATGGAGGCGGAGGCCCTGGGACTCGCCTCCTGCCTCGAGGGCGAGACGCCGCGGACCCTGGAAGCCGCGTTCCCCGGTGGCGCCGGGCGATGGGAGCTGCGCGGCACTACCTTTCGTCAGGACGGGCGCCCCCACCGGCTGCTGGTGCTGTCCGACCTGAGCCGGGTGCTCCGCGCCGAAGAGCGCTCGGCCTGGCAGCGGATCGTGCGCGTGCTGGGCCACGAGATCAACAACTCCCTCGCGCCGATCAAGTCCCTCGCCGGGAGCCTCCGCCACCTGGCCGGCCGTTCGGCCCGCCCGGCCGACTGGGAGCAGGACCTGCTGTCCGGGCTCCAGGTCATCGAAGGCCGGTCCGAGTCGCTGGCCCGCTTCATGGGCGCCTACGCACAGCTCGCCCGGCTGCCGCAGCCCAAGGTCGGCCCGGTGCGGATCGACGAATGGGTGTGGCGGGTGGCCGCGCTGGAGCAGCGGCTCGAGGTCCGGGTGGAGAACGGACCCACCGTCACCCTCACCGCGGACGGCGACCAGCTCGACCAGCTCCTCATCAACCTGGTACGCAACGCCGCCGACGCGGCGGTGGAGACCGGTGGTGGGGTCACCGTAGGCTGGCGGGTGCTGAGCGGCGTAGCCGAGGTCACGGTGGACGACGAAGGCCCCGGCCTGCCGGACCCAGGCAACCTGTTCGTCCCATTCTTTACGACCAAGGCGAGCGGCACCGGCTTCGGACTGGTGCTGAGCCGTCAGATCGCCGAAGCGCACGGCGGCACGCTGTCACTCGAGCCGCGCCCGAATCGCACCCGCGGCGCCCGCGCCTGTCTCCGGCTGCCGCTTGGTCCGCTCACCCCGACCACCGACTCGTGAGTCCCCATGCTCTTCCGACGCTTCTACGATGACCAGCTCGCGCAGGCCAGCTACCTGATCGGCTGTCAGGCCACCGGAGATGCGCTGGTGGTCGATCCCAACCGTCACCTGGAGCCCTACCTCCGTGCGGCTGAGGCGGAAGGCCTCCGGGTCACTCACGTGACGGAGACCCACATCCATGCGGACTTCGTGTCGGGCGCCCGGGAGCTGGCGCATCGAGCCGGCGCCAAGCTCCTGCTGTCGGAGGAGGGCGGGGAGGACTGGCGGTACCGCTACGCCGCCGAGGCGGGCGCCGACCTGCTCCGGGATGGCCGCACGTTCTGCGTCGGGCGGCTGGCGATTCAGGTGATGCACACGCCCGGCCATACGCCCGAGCATCTCACCTTCCTGGTCACCGACGGTGCGTCCGCCACCGAGCCCATGGGCGCCCTCACCGGTGACTTCGTCTTCGTGGGGGACGTGGGCCGGCCCGACCTGCTGGAGCGGGCAGCCGGCATGGCCGGTACCATGGAGGCCGGCGCGCGACAGCTGTTCCGATCCCTCCTGCGGCTGGCGCCGCTGCCGGACTATCTCCAGATCTGGCCCGGACACGGCGCGGGCTCGGCGTGCGGCAAGTCGCTGGGCGCGGTGCCGCAGTCCACGCTGGGCTACGAGCGGCGATTCAACTGGGCGTTCGCCGTGCGTGACGAGGACGAGTTCGTGCGTGCCGTGCTGGCGGGCCAACCGGACCCGCCGCGCTACTTCGCCGAAATGAAGCGCATCAACCGCGACGGGCCCCGCATCCGGGGCGACGCGGCGCGGCCGCCCGCGGTCGACGTCCCGGGCTTGGCCCGGGCCATCGCCGACGGGGCGCCGGTGGTGGATACCCGCGCCGCGCGAGTCTACGCCGACCGCGCCATCCCGGGCACGCTCAATATTCCCGCCAACCGCTCGTTCGCGACCTATGCCGGCTCGCTGCTCCCCTACGACCGCGACTTCTACCTGATCGCGGACGAGCGTGCCAACGCCACGGGCGAGCTGCTGCGCGCCCTAGCCGGCATCGGGCTGGACCGCGTGGCCGGCTGCGCCGGGAGCGACTTGGTGGAGAAGTGGCAAGCGGCCGGCCGCGAGGTGACCAGCACGCCGCGGCTGAACCTGCGCCAGACCGCGGATGCCGTGGCCGCCGGACACGGCGCGGTGCTCGACGTGCGCTCGCGCGCGGAGTGGGCGGGCGGTCATCTGCCGGGCGCCGTGAACGTGCCGCTCGGCGAGCTGGACCAACGGCTTGGCGAGGTGCCCAGCGGGCGGCCGCTCATCGTGCAGTGTCAGACCGGCGCCCGGGCCGCCATCGCCGTCTCGCTGCTCAAGGCCCGCGGCCTCAAGGACGTGGTCCTCTATACCGGGGGGGTCGCTGAGTGGAGCGCGGCGGGCCAGTCCGTGGAGGGAGAGGCCCGACGGTAGGCCGCGTCGCCGCTCTGGCGGGTGAGCCCGTCCGGTGGTATCGGTTAGGGCGCACGTCCCCGTCAGCCCTGGGATCAGACTCAACCGAAAAGGCGGCGACATGTTCAAGGAATTCAAAGAATTCATCATGCGCGGCAACGTGCTCGACCTCGCGGTCGCCTTCATCATGGGTGCCGCGTTCGGCACGGTCGTGAAGTCCCTGGTCGACGACGTGATCATGCCGCCGATCGGGCTCGCGCTGGGCGACGTCGATTTTTCCAACCTGTTCGTCCTCCTCAAGGGAGGCGCCAAGGCGGCGCCACCATACGCTACGCTGGCCGAAGCCAAGGCCGCTGGCGCCGTGACCCTCAACTACGGCCTGTTCGTCAACACCGTCATCAGCTTCCTGATCGTGGCACTCGCGGTGTTCCTGCTCGTCCGCATAGCCAACCGGCTCATGCCTAAGCCCGCGGCGCCCGCGACCACCAAGGACTGCCCGTACTGCAGGATGCCCATCCCGCTCGGCGCGGTCCGCTGCCCGGCGTGCACCTCCGACCTCAAGGCGGCCTGAGTGGACCACGCGCTGACGACGACGGCGTTCACGCTCGACGGCTACCACATTACGCACACGCTCGGCGTCGTCCGCGGCATTACGGTCCGCTCGCGCAACATCTTCGGGACGATCGGCGGGTCGCTGCAGACCCTGTTCGGCGGCAACATCACGCTGTTCAGTGAGCTGTGCGAGCGCGCCCGCGCCGAGGCGTTCGAGATGATGGTCGAACACGCGGAGGCCGCCGGTGCGAACGCGATCATCGGCGTCCGCTACGACGCGACGGAGTTGATGCAGGGTGTGACCGAAGTGCTCTGTTACGGCACGGCAGTCGTGGTCGAAGCCGGGTGAGAGCGGGGTAGCCTCAGGGGGTTGACGGGCTCAGGCAGTCACTTTATAATACAAAGTACTTGATGAAGCTGACCCCAACCGCTACCATCTATCGCATGGCCTCTCCGCAGCGCGTGCCCAGCCGCCCCGAGGATCCGGCGCTCCATGCCCGGGCGATGGATAACCTCAGCTTCATCCGCCAGACGATGGAGCGCGCCACCGCCTTCACCGCGGTGCCGGGGTGGGGTGGGGTGGGGATGGGCGTGCTGGCGCTGGCGGCTGCGGCGGTGGCCGAAACCCGGATCACCCGCACCGAGTGGCTGGTCACCTGGCTCGCCACGTCGGCCCTCGGGCTCACCTTGGGCGGCTGGACCATGGCCTCGAAGGCGCGCCGCGCCGGCACCACTGTGTTCTCCTACTCCGGCCGGCGCTTCGTGCTGAGCTACGTGCCGCCGCTCCTGGTGGGCGCCCTGCTCACCGGCGTGCTGGTGCGGGCCGGGCTCTGGTCGGCGCTG
>DASSMN010000409.1:0-2030 GCA_035688885.1 Gemmatimonadales bacterium | reverse complement strand
ATGGCGCAGCCGGGGCTCTCATTCATCTTTCCTCTTGCGGTAGCAGAAACGTGGCGAGGGGTTATCCACGGGCGACGGCCGGAGAGCCACCCGAGAGCTCGAAGGCCAGCGGCGGTGGATAACGCCGAGCACGACTTAGCGCGGCTGCCGTCCGGGATGGAACTGAGCGCGTAAAAGGGACCCACCCTGAGCGCGTAATTGGGACCCACCTCGATCTTCAAAATAGCCGCCCTGGGCAAAAGCGGCAACTGTGGTTCAGTCGGCCTTCCGACTCTTCTTCGCCTTCATCGACTCGCGGAAGCGGTAGCTCTCCCCATTCATCTCGAAGATGTGGCAGTGGTGGGTCAGGCGGTCCAGCAGCGCCGCGGTCATCCGCTCCCCCTGGAAGATCTGGCCCCACTCGCTGAACGGCAGGTTGCTCGTCACCGGGATGCTGCCGCGCTCGTAGCGGTCGGCGAAGATCCGGAACAGCAGCTCCACCCCACCCCGGCTCATCGTCACGTAGCCCAACTCGTCGCAGATCACCAGGTGCGCCCGGTCGAGTTGGCCGAGGAAGCGCTCAAGCGTGTACTGCTTCTGCTCCTTCTCCAGCTCGCTCACCAACTCGGCCGCCGTGAAGAAGCGGACGCGAAGCCCTGCGCGACAGGCCGCCAGGCCCAATCCAATCGAAATATGCGTCTTGACTCAACCATCGCGGTGCTCCTTTGGGAACGAGACCTGCAACACCTTGCCGCTCTTGAGCTGCTTCATCTGACCGACCGCTGTATGTGTCCTCGGGAACAGGTAGCACTTGTAGCGGGGGTCCTTCTCCAGCAGGATCTGGCCTCGGCTCATCTTGCGGGAGATCCAGGACGGATCGACCCCGATCAGCCCGGCCATCTCGCGGACGGTGTACCCCGGCGGGCGCTCGCCTCGCCGTACCCTCTCTAATCCCATCACAACGTGATGACCTCTACGTAGCTTCGAGACGATCGCGGTGGTGAAGGCCGCGCCGCGGCACGGCCGGTAGCCTCCGCGGTTGAGGTCCCCGGCAATCGCGGCGTCGTCTCGACCCGCGTCGACCAGGTGGCGAATCCGTGTCATCACGCCCCGTTCTCGATCCGTATCGCGGATCGTGACGACCGGCACGCCGACCGATCGCTCACTGACATAGCCGCCGCGCCACGCGATCCGGATCGTCACCACGCCGGTCTCGTCGCGATTCAGGTTGACGCCCGCCACCAGCGTGCGGAGCAACGTCTTTCGTGTCTCGACCGGGAGCCGTTCCCAGAGCTCCGGCAGCCGGCGACCCGCGTCGGCGAACGCTGCGCGCAGCGCGACGGGGATCGCCACGGGTTGCGAACCCCGGGCCTTCAGTTCGGCCAGGCGGGCCTTGGCCTGCTCCAGTTCCCCCAGCGCCTCCTCCCACCTCTTCTCCAGCGTGGCGGCGATCAGGCGGTTCTCGGGGTCCACGCTGTCGTATTGCCGCTCGGCACGGCTGGCCGCGAATTCCAGCCGCCGGACCTCCTGTTCCAGGTGTTGCTCCAGTTCGTGCCGGTGCTCTGCCTGCTTGGAATTCACGCGCTCGAGTGCATCGATCTCGGCCGGCTGGAGCACCCGGAAGAACTTTTGCACCACGGCCTCGTCGATGGGGCGGCCCGTGAGGTACTGGCAGTTCGCCCCGGCGTGATGGGAACTCGCGTACTGGCAGATGTATTGAAATCTATTTTCCTTGTAAGCGACGTACATGGCGTGGCCGCAACGCCCGCACCGCACCAAGCCCGTCAACAGGGCCGCGCCACGGCGGATCGCTTGCTTCCGTGTGAGACGTTCCGCCATCTCCTGCCGGTTCTCCTCGATCGTGGCCAGGACCCATTCGTGTTCCTCCCAGGTAATGTACGCCGGGTACGCGTCCTTGACCAAGGCCATCCAGCGGTCTTGCGGCTGGCGGACCTTCCCCGTCGCGGGCCGGCCGGGGACCTGCCGCGCCGGGTCGGTGATCCGACGGCCGTAGGTGAACGCGCCCGCGTAGGCGGGGTTCTTCAGGATCG
>DASSMN010000346.1:0-8055 GCA_035688885.1 Gemmatimonadales bacterium | reverse complement strand
GCCGGCATCGTCGCCTCGACCGAGGAGTTGGCCCGGCTCATGGGCGCCACGCGGTTCGAGGCGCTGGTGCACAACGGGCAACGGCAGAGCTGCATGCTGGCAGCCTTCGCGACGCCGCGCGGGCGGTGGATCGGTTTGGTGGTCTTCGGTCCCGAAACCTCGGTGGGCATCGTGCGCCTGTTCTTCGATCAGATGGTGCAGCAGCTCGCGGCCGTGGCGCCGCGCGAACAGCCTCAGGCGCCCATGCTGGCCGAGAACTTCGAAACCGAGCTCAACGCAAGCCTCAAAGCGCTTTTCGGACGGTAACCGGCATGTCCCTGGTCAACTTCACCGCGCGCGAGATCACCTGCAAGATCGTCTACTACGGACCGGGCCGGTCCGGGAAGACGACCAATCTGCAGTACGTCTACGGCCGGGTGCCGGAGAGCCGTCGCGGGCGCATGGTGTCGCTCGCCACCCAGACCGACCGCACGCTGTTCTTCGATTTCCTGCCGCTCGAGCTCGGCTCGATCTCGGGCTTCACCACCAAATTCCAGCTGTACACGGTGCCCGGGCAGAGCTACTACAATGCCACCCGCAAGCTGGTGCTCCAGGGCGCCGACGGTGTCGTCTTCGTGGGGGACAGCCAGGCCCGGCGGTTCGACGACAACCTCGAGAGCCTCCAGAACCTGCAGGACAACCTGCTGTCGCAGGGCGTGGACGTCCGCCAGCTGCCCGTAGTGTTCCAGTACAACAAGCAGGACCTGCCCGGTGACCTGATCCTCTCGCATGCCGAGATGGACGACGCGCTCAACTTTCGCGCGGTGCCGAGCTATGCCGCCGACGCGCTGCACGGGAGCGGCGTGTTCGAGACCCTTCGCGGAATCTCCGAGCTGGTGCTCAAGCGACTGGCCGTGGGGAGCCCGGTCGCGTGACCGTCACGCTGAACCCCCTGTACCGGTTCGACACCCTCGTGGTCGGGGCGGCCAATCGGCTCGCGGTCACGGCCGCCAAGGCCGTGGCCGAGTCGCCGGGGACCGTGTACAACCCCCTGTTCGTCTATGCCCGCCCGGGATTGGGCAAGACGCACCTGCTGATGGCCATCGGCCACGCCGCCCGAGCCATCAACCCGCGGCTGGTGGTCGAGTATCTGACCCTGGACGAGTTCGTCGAGGCGTTTCACGCGGCTATCGCGGCCGGCCATGGCGAGGCGTACCGCAAGCGGTTCCTCGACGTGGACCTGCTGCTGGTGGACGACGTACAGTTTCTCACCCACCGCCGGGAGATGCAGGCGGAGCTGCTGCGGTTGACGGATGCGCTCCAGACTGCGAGCCGCCAGATCGTCCTCACGAGCGACCGGCCGCCGGCCGATATCGAGGCGCTCGACGAGCGGCTGATCCGGCGCTTCGCCGGCGGGCTCATCATCGATGTGGCCGCGCCCGACTACGAGACCCGAGTCGCGATTCTCCGTCGCAAGGCGGAGGAGCGGCGGGCCACCTTTGCCGAGGGCGTGCTCGAGGCGGTGGCGGGCCTCGACATCGACAACGTGCGCGAGTTGCTCGGCGCGCTCAACCGGATCATCGCCTTCCAGGCGGTGAGCGAAAAGCCGCTGGCCCCCGAGCAGGCCCGCCTGCTCGTCGGGGGCGAGGCGGAGCCGCCCGTGGCTCCGCCCGCGGCCGAGCCCCGGCGCGAGCAGCGCGAGGCGACCGCGCCGCGGCCGGTACCGGCCGCCGCGTCCGCCGGCCTCGCGGCCGTGGGCATCGCATCCGCCGGCGCCGAGCCGGCGCCGGCCGCGCCATCCGAGTTCGACGACTTCCTGTCCGAGATCGCGGCCACCGTCGCCCAGCAGGTGGACGCCTGGCGAACTCGCGTGAGCGCGGCCGTGCTGCGCTGGCAGGGCGAGGGATTCCGCACCGCGCAGCTCGAGCAGCTGCTCGAGCAGGAGATGGTCAACGACCCCGAGCGTGCGCTGCGCGAGTTCGAGGAAGATGTCGAACGGCTCCGGGCCATGCAGGCCGAGGCTGCGGCGCTGGCGCCCGAGCTGGCCGGCTCGGCGGTATTCCGCGACCCGGCCAACCTGTCGGCCGCCGAACAGGCGCTGCGCCAGGCGCGCGAGGAGGGGCCGCCGCCGCCCGCGCCCTCGCCGCTCTGGCGGCTGGAGGGCTTCGTCGAGACCTCGGCCAATCGGGTCGTACTGGAGGCCGTACGCGCGGTCACCAGCAGTCCGGGAGACCGATACAACCCCCTGGTCCTCGTCGGTGGTGCGGCGGTGGGCAAGACGCACCTGCTGCACGCCATCGGTAACGCGCTGGCGGAGGAGGGGACGCTGGTCGCCTGCCTGAGCGCGCCCGAGTTCACCGGCGAGCTGATTCAGGCGATCGACCGTGATGCGGTGTCCGGCTGGCGGGCCCGCTATCGCCGGGCCACGGCGTTCCTCCTCGATGACGTCCACCTCATCGCGGCCAAGGATCGCACGCAGGATGAGCTGTTCGTCCTGTTCAATGCGCTCATGGACCAGGGTCGTCAGCTGGTGTTCAGCTCCGCCGCGCCGCTGGCCGAGCTCACCGGCGTGGAGCCGCGCCTCCGCTCGCGGCTCGAGGGCGGTCTGGTGGTAGAGCTTCCGGCCCCGGATGCCGCGGTCCGCGAGCGGGTCCTGACGCGCGACCTCGAAGCCAAGCTCGGCGCCAGCGATCCCGAGCTGGCGACCTACCTCGCCGGCCGGCCCGCCGACTCCATCCGTGCCGCGCAGGCGCTGCTGCAGCGGGTGCTCGAGGCGGCGGCCTCGAAGGGCGTCCCTCCCACCGCGGCGCTCGCGAGGGAACTGCTGGAGGAGCCCCCGGCCGCCGCGCCCGCGCCCCGGCGCTCCTCGGGGCGGTCGAGCGGCATCGTGGGCGCCGGGTCCAACGCCACCCGGAGCCGCGAGAAGATGGTGTGGGAGTGGCCCGAGGTCGCCGACCGCGTGATCGAGGAGTGGCGCTGATGGCGATCAAGGGCAGCCTCAAGGAGGCCAGTCTCCCGGACGTCATCCAGCTCCTGTTCCTCGGGCGGCGGACCGGGTGCCTGGCGCTGGCCGATCGGCACAACTTCGGCACCATCTACTTCGAGGAAGGTCACATCGTCTACGCGGCGATCGTGAACCGGCGCGACCGCCTGGGCGACATCCTGGTGCGGAGCGGGCGCCTGACCCAGGCGCAGCTCCAGCAGGCCATCGATCAGCAGGAGGGCGACCGCGAGCACAAGCTGGGCGAGATCCTGGAGCAGCTGGGCTTCGTGAGCCGGACCGATCTCGAGCGCCACATCCGGCTGCAGATCGAGGAGGCGGTGTACTACCTGTTCACCTGGACCTCGGGCACCTTCAACTTCGAGGCCGGGGTGCGCCCCGAGCGCGAGGACTTCCTGGTCCGCATCAACCCGGAGTTCCTGCTGCTCGAGGGCGCGCGCCGGGTGGACGAGTGGAGCCTGATCGAGAAGAAGATCCCCTCCTTCGACCTGATCTTCACGGTCGACCCCGCCCACATCGGCGAGTCGTCGGCGGAGCTCTCGCCCGAGCAGCACCGCCTGGTGCCGCTGCTCGACGGCAGCCGCGACGTGCAGGCGGTCATCGACGACTCCGGGCTGGTGGAGTTCGAGGTCGGGAAGGCGCTCTACGGGCTCATCACGGCGGGCTTCGCGCACCGGACGGGCACCTCCGCGGCCGTGGCGCCCAAGGTGAACGACGGCCGGGTGGACGAGCATCGGAACCTCGGCATCGCCTTCTACAAAGCGGCCATGCTGGACGAGGCGCTGCGGGAATTCCGCCGCGTGGCCGACCTGCGTCCCACCGACACCAGCGCCCCGTTCTATCTCGGCCTCATCGCGCTGCGCCAGGCCCGGTGGGACGAGGCCGCCGCCGCGTTCAAGCAGGCGGGCGCCGCGGCCGGCGCCAAGCCGGCGGCGCTCCACAACCTGGGCTACGCCCTCGAGCGGCTGGGCCGCCTCGACGAGGCCGAAGCGGCCTATGGCGACGCCGCGGGCCGCGCGCGGGACGACGCCCGCATCATGTTGAGCTGGGGCGTGGCGGCGCTCAAGCGCGGCGAGCACCAGGTGGCCCAAGGGCGCCTGGCCCGAACCATCGAGCTGCTGGGCACCAAGCCGGCGCCGGCGCTGTGGTACTGGGCCGCGACCCTGGCGAGCGCCGGGCTGGACGATGCGCCCGGCGCGCTCAAGGCCGCGCGGGCGGGTGTCGAGACCTACCCGACCAACGCCGTTCTGCAGAACAATCTCGCGGTCCTGCTCGAGCTCACCGGCGATGCGCAGGGCGCGGAGTCTGCGCTGCGGACCGCGCTAGGCGAAGATCCATCGCTGCCCCAGGTCTCGAAGAATCTGGCCGACATCCTCTATCGCGGCGGCCGCTACGAGGAGGCCCGGGAAGCGTACGAACGGGCCGCCAAGCTGGCGCCCGACCTGGGCGACGACCTCTACTTCAAGCTGGGCAACATCGCATACAAGCGGCGGGACAAGGCGCGGGCCCGCGAGAGCTGGGGCCGCGCCACCGAGCTCAACCCGGGGCACGAGCTCGCCCGGGCCAATCTCGAGATGCTGGACATGACGCCATGACCCCGGACGACACGGCGTTCGCGGCGCTGGCCCGCCAGATCGCCCAGACCAGCGGGTTCACGGTCGAAGCGTACAAGGACAAGTGTATCCGGCGCCGGATCGCGGTCCGCATGCGGGCCTGCGGCGTGCACACCTATGACGACTATCGGGCGCTGCTGAGCCGGTCGCCGGCGGAGTACGAGCGGCTGCGGGACGCGCTGACGATCAACGTCACCCGGTTCTACCGCAACGCCGAAACCTGGAACCTGCTCCGGCGCACCGTGCTGCCCGCGTTGTTCGATCAGCCGAGGGTGGAAGTCCGGGTGTGGAGCGCCGGCTGCGCGTCGGGCGAGGAGCCCTACACGCTTGCGATGCTGGCGGCCGATCTGCTGGACCAGGCCGGCCGAAGCGGCGAGCTGAGCCGGCTGACCATCGACGCCACCGACATCGACCGCGCGAGCCTCGACCGCGCCCGGGCGGCCTGCTATCGCCGGGAGGGGCTCACCGAGATGCCGCCCGAGCTCATGCGCGCCTATTTCGAGGACGCCGGCGAGCAGCAGCGGGTGACCGATCGGGTGCGCCGCCGGGTCCACGTCCGGCCGCACGACCTGAGCCGGGACCCTCCGCCGCGCGCCGATTACGACCTGATCCTCTGCCGCAACGTGGTGATCTACTTCGACCGGCCCATGCAGGAGCGGCTGTTCGCGGTCTTCGCGGACGCGTTGCTGCCCGGCGGATACCTGGTGCTGGGCAAAGTGGAGACCCTGTTCGGCGTGGCCCGCGACCGCCTGGCCTTGGTGGATCCGCGCGAGCGCCTCTATCGGCGGCCCCAGTGACCGGCGAGACCATCGTGCGCGTCGCCGACCTTCGGGTGGGCTCGAACCATGATGTGCTGGTGACCATCGGACTGGGAAGCTGCGTGGCGGTGGTGCTCCACGACCCGATGGCCAAGGTGGGCGGCCTGGCGCACATCCTGCTGCCGTCACCGGCGCTCGGCCGCAAGGGCGACAGCCCCGCCAAGTTTCCCCAGACCGCGGTGCCGCGGCTGCTCGAGCTCATGGCCGAGCTCGGCGCCAGCACCCGGCGGATTACCGCGCGCCTGGCCGGCGGGGCCAGCATGTTCGCCGGGCTCGCCGCGCCGGGGACGATCCAGATGGGTGAGCGGAACACCGTCGCCTGTCGCCAGGTCCTGATGGACCTCGGCGTCCCGATCGCGGGTCAGGCCACCGGCGGCGACTACGGGCGGACCGTGAAGCTCTGGGTGGCCGACGGCCGGGTCGAAGTGTCCTCGGTGTCCCATGGCGTCCAGACGCTCTGATCCGCGCAGCGTGCTGATAGTCGACGACAGCGCCTTCTTCCGGCGGCTGTTGAGCGACGTGGTGGACGGCAGCGGCGACTTTCGCGCGGTGGCCACCGCGCGAAACGGCATCGAGGCGCTGCAGAAGGTCCACGACCTCGAGCCCGACGTGGTACTGATGGACCTCGAGATGCCCGACCTCGATGGGCTCGGTGCCATCGGCTACATCATGTCGGAGTCGCCGCGGCCGATCGTGGTGGTCAGCTCGTACGCGGGACGGGGCACCGGGGCCGCGATCCGGGCCCTCGAGCTGGGCGCCGTGGACCTGGTGCCCAAGGAGGAGGATCGGAGCGACCAGGCGATCGCCCGGTTTCGGGATCGGGTCGTGAGCACGCTTCGCGCGGTCCGGAGCGCCGCCATCCTCCGCATGCCCGTACTGGCGCGGCCCACGCGCGGCGCCCACCTGCAGGCGATGTTCGCCATGCCGGGGCGCGCGCGCCAGTGTGCGGCCGTGGCCGCGTCGACGGGGGGACCTCGCGCGCTGGCCGAGCTGGTCCCGGCGCTCCCGACCGGACAGCAGGCCGCGGTTCTGATCGTGCAGCACATGCCGCCCAAGTTCACCCACAGCCTGGCCGAGCGGCTGGCATCGCAGAGTCGGCTCAACGTGGTCGAGGCGCAGCACGGCACCCCGATCCTGGCGGATACCGCGTACGTGGCGCCCGGGGACTATCACATGCGCGTAGCCGTCGGCAACGAGGGCTTGCGGCTCGAGCTCGACCAGGAGCCGAGCGTCTGGGGCGTCCGCCCGGCAGCCGATCCGCTGTTCCGGAGCGTGGCCCGGATCTTCGGCCCGCGCGCGGTGGGCGTCGTGCTCACCGGTCTCGGCCGGGACGGCGCCGAGGGCCTGCGCGAGATTCGCGACGCGGGCGGCGTGGGCATCGCCCAGGACCGCGAGACCGCGACGATCTACGGCATGCCCAGCGCGGCGGTCCAGGCCGGCGGCGTGGACCACGTGCTACCCATCGGCCGGATCGCGGCCCGGGTCGGCGAGGAGCTCGCCCGGATGGCCGCGCGATGAGCGCCGGGGCGGGGCACCTCCTGGTCCGGGCCGGCGGCCGCCTGGTGGGCCTGCCACTGGCCGAGGTCGTCGAGGTGCTCGATCCCGGCGCCGCGTTTCCGGTGCCTTCCGTCGAGCCTGCCGTGCGCGGGGTCTCCGTCATTCGCGGCCGGATTCTTCCGCTGGTCCACCTCGGCGCGCTGCTCGACGGCCGCCCCTGCCCGGCCGAGCGATCGGAGCTGGGGGTCCTGGTGGAGCTGAGCGGCCGCCGCATTTGCCTCGAAGTCGAGGATGCGGAGTCCGTGCTCTACGAGCGCGGGATGCCGGTTCAGACGGGAAGCGCGCTGCCGTGGGCCGCGGGTGTGGCCCGAACGGCGGAGGGCCTCATCCCCTTGCTCGATCTCGCCGCACTGGGTGCACGCCTTACGGAGACCTCGGCCGCATGACCGTGACCGGCGACGATATCCAGCTCGTGACCTTCCGGGTCGGCCCGCAGGAGTTCGCGTTCGACATCCTTCAGGTCGAGCGCATCCTGCGCCACATCGCGCCCGCGCCGCTCCCCAAGGCGCCCGCATTCCTGGAGGGCGTGGTGCCGTACGAAGGCGGCGCCGTGCCGGTGGTGGACCTTCGCAAGCGATTCGAGCTGCCGGCCCCGGTACGCGAGGAGACCCGGCTCATGGTCGTCGATCTGGGCGAGCAGCGGGCCGGCGTGCTGGTGGACGAGGTGCGCGAAGTCATCCGGGTAGACAGTACGACCATTAGCGCCCCCGGGCCCATGGTCCGCGGCCTGGCGGCTGCCTATATCGCCGGAATCATCACCCGGCCGGAGCGAACCATCATTATTCTCAACGCACGCAAACTGCTGTCGTCCACGGAGCGGCTGGCGCTCACCGCTATGGGGAGCGCCTCATGACCGAGGCCTGGCTCACGACCTTGCGGAATCAGTTCCAGGAGATCGAGACCCGGTTGGGGGTCGCGCAAGGTGCGGATCGTGACGCCGTCAAGCGCGACATCATCGCCCTGTTCAAGCGGGTGGACGGCGCTCTGTCCGATCTGGGACAGATGAAGGAAGACATCCGTGGTCTGGTGGAGCGCTACAAGCAGGGAAACGCCGGCGGGCCCGCCACGGCGCCGCAGTTCACCGGCG
>DASSMN010000254.1:0-4655 GCA_035688885.1 Gemmatimonadales bacterium | reverse complement strand
CGATCGCCTATCGGGGCTTGATTGAGCGGCGGAACGCCGAGGGGGAAATGCCGGTTTCCTGGCGGAACAGGTTCGAGAAGTGGCTCTGGTCGGCGAGAAGCTCCTCCGCCGGCGTGATCTTGAGCGTGCCCGGCGTGCAGTCGAGGGTGAGGCCGGCATAGCGCTCGGCGAAGCCCCCGCGGTAGACGAAGCAGATGGTCGCCCCTGGGTGCCGGTGCCACCCCAGACTGCTCCCGGCGGCATGGAGACCTTCCCGCAGGCTGAACCCTTCGACCGAGACCGCTCGTGGCGTCATTGCCGACAGTGATGGGATTCCCACGTTTCAGATTGCGGCGCGGCTCAGGCCCCACAACTTCGCTACGTCCCTGCAAGACCGCCGACCGCCCAAGGCGTTACTGATGAACGACTGCACGCGCGGCGATGTGACGCGTCGCAAGAGCATGGAAACGCATGATGGAGGTAACTATGCGGCGAACGGCGGTGCTCCGGATGCTCGCGATCGCGAGCCTGGCCGCCTGTGGTGGGGGAGGCGGATCCGACACTACCACCGGCCCGGCCATGGGCGGCACCAGCGCCGGTGTGACGGTGGGAAACAACTTCTTCTCGCCCGCGACCATGAACCTGGCGCCGGGCGGTACCGTGACCTGGACCTGGGCCCCGGGGGATACCCTGCACCAGATCGCCTTCGTGGACAACGCTCCGGGTTCGGCCAAGCAGAGCATGGGCACGTTTCAACGAACCTTCAGTACGGCCGGGACCTATAACTACTACTGCACGGTCCACGGGCCGGCCTTGATGTCGGGCCCGATCACCGTCGGCTCGGGCGGATCAACCGGCGGGACGGCTGGTGGTGGTGGTGGTGGTGGCGGTGGTGGTGGGACCGGTTATCCCGGCGGACCGTGACGTTGCTCGACGATCAGTGATGCGCGCCCATCGGCTTCTTGCCGGTGGGCGCGTTCGTATCAGGCCGCGGCCGCCTGGAGCAGGCGGACCAGGGCCTTCTCGCTGGCATCGAGTCCCGAGTTCTTGGCCCCGGCTGCCTTGCCGGTGCCGTTGCCGAGCGCCTGGTGCAGCGTGCCGGCCTCGTAGCGCTCCAGGACGGCGGGATGGACGTAGTACTTGCGGCACACTGCCCGCGTATTGTTGAGCCGCTCGGCGACCCGATCGATGGCCTGCAGGATCGTGGATTTGGCCGCACGCGCCGTCTCGGCCGGGCCGAGCTCCTCCAGCGCGGCCACCGCCTGCAGCGTCCCGGCCCAGGTCCGGAAATCCTTGGCGCTGAAGTCCTCGCCGGTGATCTGGCGCAGATAGTCGTTCACGTCCCCGGAGCCGATCGCCACGCGCGTGCCGTCGTCATCCATGTACTGGAACAGCTCCGCACCGGGCACCGCCTGGCAGCGTGCCACGATGCGCGCCAGCCGACGGTCGCTGAGCGCCACACGGTGGGTCTTCCCGCTCTTCCCGCGGAATTCGAACCGCATGGTCGCGCCCGAGATCTCCACGTGATGGTCCCGCAACGTCGTGAGCCCGAACGAGCGATTGCTGCGGGCGTACTCCTCGTTGCCCACCCGGATGCCGGTGCACTCGAGCAATCGGACCACCGCGGCCAGCACTTTCTCTCGTGGCAGCCCCGGCTTGGCCAGGTCCGCTTCCACCTGCTGGCGTAGCCGCGGGAGCGCCTCGCTGAAGGCGAGCATGCGGCCGAACTTGGTCTCGTCCCGCACCTCACGCCACTTGGGGTGATAGCGGTACTGCTTGCGGCCGCGTGCATCACGTCCGGTAGCCTGGAGATGGCCGTTGGAAGTGGGACAGATCCACACGTCGGTATAGGCCGGCGGGATCGCCAGGCTCCGGATGCGGGCCAGGGTGGCCTTGTCGCGAACGACCCGACCATCCGCGTCCACGTAGCTGAAGCCTTTCCCCGAGCGCCGGCGTCGAATGCCGGGCGACGTGTCGCTGACGTAGCGCAGGCCAGCCGCCTGGGCGGACTCGAGGGGATCGGGCGCGGGCTGCTGCCGCCGGCGGCGTGAGGGCATGAGGCACCGTATCGGCTCGCGGAACGGCGGGCCGTGGCGAGGAACACAAACCGCCGCTCTCTCCCCCGATCGGCCGTGTAAGGTGACGCCAGTCACAGGCTTGCATAAAGATTCAGGGCTCCGCTGCCCTCTACACTCCACTCCCGGCCCCCGCTACCTTCGTGGGCGTTTGACCTTCGACAAGGTGCGCTCGTGATCATGCGACAGGGCCTGCTCTGGCTCTCTGAACGGCAGGGTGTATTCAACTTCGTGCGCCGAAACGGCCTCGCCCGCCGATTCGCGTCGCGCTTCGTGGCCGGCGAGACCATCGAGCAGGGCGTCGAGGCCGCACGGGAGCTGGCGCGGCGCGGCATCACGTCGTCGCTCGACCTGCTGGGTGAGAGTGTCACCGTGGAGGCCGAGGCGACGGCCGCACGCGATCAGTATCTCCGCATGCTCGACCAGATGGCCGCCAGCGGCACCGAGGTCAACGTCTCGGTCAAGCTGACCCAGATGGGTCTCGACATCGCCGAGTCGCTGTGCGTCGCCAACATGACGGCCATCCTGGAAAAGGCGGCCGCCCTCAATGGGTTCGTGCGGCTCGACATGGAGGGCTCGGCGTACACCGAGCGCACCTTGGAGTTCTTCCGTCGGCTGTTGTTCGACCGCTTCGGCGCCCACTGCGGGGTGGTGATCCAGTCGATGCTGCGGCGGTCGGAGCAGGACATCGAGAGTCTGATCGCCATGCGCGCCCGGGTCCGCCTCTGCAAGGGCGCCTATCTGGAGCCGCCCGCGGTGGCGTTCCCCGACAAGGCCGACGTGGATCGCAACTACGTTCGGCTCATGGAGCGGCTCCTCACGGCCGGCAACTATCCGGGGATCGCCACGCACGACGAAGCCATCATCGCGCATGCCAAGGACTTCACCCGGCGGCAGGGGATCCCGACCGAGCGGTTCGAATTCCAGATGCTCTATGGCGTGCGGCGCGACCTGCAGGAGAGCCTGCGCCGGGCCGGGTACCGGCTCCGGGTCTATATCCCCTTCGGAACCCAGTGGTATCCTTATCTCATGCGACGGCTGGCCGAGCGGCCGGCGAACATCGCCTTTCTCCTCGGCAACCTCGTGCGGGAATCCAAACCGAATCGGTGAGCGAGCTGACGCTGGGTGGCTACATGGCCAAGCACGAACGCGCCGCAGCCTTCGGGGGCAGCGACGGCCACGCCTACTCGGTGGCCGTGTACGTGGACCCGGAGCCGGACCTGCGCGGGCTGTTCGGCGCCGCGCTGCTGTTCGTGCGCTGGTCTCCCGCCGGCGACCGCCCGGTCGGCCACGTGGAGACCGAGCCGCTCGCCTGGGGTCGCACCGAGGATGAGGCCGCCGAGCGCCTGAAATCGCTGTCCCTGTACGACGTCAAGGCTGCGCTGGACGAGGCGATCGCCCGCGCGCCCGCGGAGTGGTGACGGCGCTACTCGGCACGGTGCTCGAGCGCGACGGGGCGGTGTACCGCATCGCTACCGACGACGGCGAGCTTCGCGCGGTGCTGGCGGGCAAGGCCAAGCGCAGCACCGCGCGGGTGGTGGTCGGCGACCGGGTGCGCCTCGAGCCCGATCCCGAGGCCCGCCTGCATGCCATCGTGGGCGTCGAGCCGCGCACCGCGCTGCTCGAGCGCCGGGTGCCCGAGGGACGCGGAACCCGCCCGGTGGCGGCCAACGTGGACCAGGTCTTCGTCGTTACCGCCTCCCGCGACCCCGCGCCGATTCCCCAGCTTATCGATCGCCTGCTGGTCGTCGCCGAAGCCAACGAGATCGCCGCCGCAGTCGTGGTCAACAAGGTGGACCTCGATCCTGCCACCGCGCTGATCGAGCGCTGCCGCCGGGCCGGCTACGCGGTCCATCCTACCAGCGTGCGCAGCGGCGAAGGCATCGCCGACTTCGCCGCGGCTCTCGCGGGGCACATCTCGGTCGTGACCGGGCCGTCGGGGGCGGGAAAATCGAGCCTGCTCAACCGGGTGCAGCCCGGCCTCGAGCTCCGCACGGCCGAGATCAGCGCCAAGGTCCGGCGGGGCCGCAACACCACGGTTTCGGCTGTCATGCTGCCGCTCGACGCGGGCGGCTACCTGGTGGACACGCCCGGGTTCAGCGAGGTGGGTCTGTGGGGGATCGACCCCGGGCAGCTCGACACCTGCTTTCCCGAGTTTCGGCCGTTCCTGAATGACTGCCGCTACGCCGACTGCCGCCACCGCACCGAGCCCGGGTGCCGGGTGCGCGAGGGCGTGGATTCGGGCGCCATCCTGCGGGATCGCTGGGAGAGTTACCTGGTGCTCCTGGCCGAGCTGGAGAGCGAGCCGGCGGAGTGGGAGTGATCGAGGGCCAGGGAACGGGAGGGGCAGGAGGACAATAGGACGGGTACGGGTCGGGCGCGGTCATCCCGGGCGAAGCGAGGGATCCGCTCAAAACGGTTCGTAAGACCCGTGGAGAAGATCCCTCGCTTCGCTCGGGATGACCGTGCCGGTCGGGATGACCGTGCCGGTCGGGATGACCGCGCCGGTCGGGATGACCGTGCCGCTCGGGATGACCGTGCCGCTCGCGATGACCGTGCCGCTCGCGATGACCGTGCCGCTCGCGATGACCGTGCCGCTCG
>DASSMN010000383.1:0-5618 GCA_035688885.1 Gemmatimonadales bacterium | reverse complement strand
GATGATCAACTCGATGCGGGTGTCCCGCGGCGGGTTCAACCCGGTGTTCATGATGTTCGACTCGGGCTCGCGCGGCAGCCGGGACCAGATCCGGCAGCTGGCGGGCATGCGCGGCCTGATGGCCAAGCCGCAGAAGAAGCTTACCGGCGGCATCGGTGAGATCATCGAGAGCCCGATCAAGTCGAACTTCCGCGAGGGGCTCACCGTGCTCGAGTACTTCATCTCGACGCACGGCGCCCGGAAGGGTCTGGCCGACACGGCGCTCAAGACGGCCGACGCCGGCTACCTGACCCGCCGCCTCGTGGACGTGGCGCAGGACGTCACGATCACCGAGGAGGACTGCGGCACGGTGCTGGGCCTCGAGATCGCCGCGCTCAAGGAGGGCGAGGACGTGATCGAGCCGCTCCGCGAGCGCATCGTCGGGAGCGTCGCGGCGGAGGACGTGTTCGATCCGCACGAGCTCGACGAGGACGGCGATCAGAAGCTGCTGGTCGAGGCCGGCAAGCTGATCGACGAGGACGTCTCGAACGCCATCGAGGACGCCGGGCTCGAGAAGGTGAAGATCCGATCGGTGCTCACCTGCGAGGCGCGACGCGGCGTGTGCCGGATGTGCTACGGCCGCAACCTGGCCACCATGGACATGGTGGACATGGGCGAGGCGGTGGGCATCCTGGCGGCGCAGAGCATCGGCGAGCCGGGCACGCAGCTCACCCTGCGGACCTTCCACATCGGCGGTACCTCCTCTCGCATCGCGGAAGAGGCGGAGCGCCGGGCCCGGTCGGACGGCAAGGTGAAGTACACCGATGGGCTCGAGTGGGCCGACGTGCCGGTGGAGTTCGAGGACGGCACCCGGACCACCCAGCGGATCGTGCTCACGCGCGAGGACGAATCGGCCTCGGACGAGAGCAAGGAAGGCATCCTGGTGGTGGATCCCAAGGATGCCAAGCGGGTGCTCAACCGGTACCCGGTGCCCGAGGGCGCGCAGCTCATGGTGAAGGAGGGTGACCTCGTCACCAAGGGCGACAACGAGCGGCGGGCCACGATCCTGTATACCTGGGACCCGTACAACGACCCGAGCATCATCAAGGCCGACGGCGAGCTGCGCTGGAAGGACCTGGTGCCGGGCGTCACGCTCCGCGAGGAGCTGGACGAGGGCACCGGCCTCCGCTCGATCGTGGTCATGGCCGACCCCGACCGCGAGCTCCATCCGTCGGTGCTGGTCTACATGCCGAACCGGAAGGACCCGCAGGAGTACACCCTGGCGGAGGGGAGCCGCGTCATCCTGGGCTCGCCCACCGACCCGGTGAGCCGCGCGATCGAGATCCCGGACGCGGCCAACCCGTGGAGCACCAAGTTCCACGTGGACGAGCGCCCGATCAACGAGGCGTGGCCCAGCAAGACCAAGAAGGAGTCGAAGGACAAGACCGTCTTCCTGAGCCCGCCGGTCAAGGTGATGAAGGGCATCACGGTCACCAAGATCCCGCGGCAGGCGTACAAGACGCGCGACATCACGGGCGGCCTCCCGCGCATCGCGGAGCTGTTCGAGGCGCGGCGGCCCAAGGATCCGGCCACGATCTCCGAGGTGGACGGCATCGTCAAGTTCGGTGAGATCAAGCGCGGCAAGCGGGAGATCTACGTCTATCCCGAGACCCAGCCGGGTGTCGCGGAGGAGGGGGTCGAGCCTCAGCTGTACGAGGTTCCGGCCGGCAAGCACCTCCGGGTGCACGAGGGCGACCGGGTGCGGGCGGGCGACCGCCTCACCGAAGGCCCGGTGAACCCGCACGACATCCTGCTCATCAAGGGTCCGCGGGCGGTCCAGGAATACCTGCTCAACGAGGTGCAGGAGGTCTACCGGCTGCAGGGCGTGCGCATCAGCGACAAGCACATCGGCGTCATCGTGCGTCAGATGCTGCAGAAGGTGCGCGTGACCGATCCCGGTGACACCGACTTCCTAGAGGGAGAGACGGTGGACCGGCTGACCTTCCGCGACGAGAACGAGCGGGTGGTCAAGCGGAAGGGCGGCCCGGCGGAAGCCGAGCCGGTGCTGCTGGGTATCACCAAGGCGAGTCTCACGACGCAGTCGTTCATCTCGGCGGCGTCGTTTCAGGAGACCACGCGGGTGCTGACCGACGCGGCGATCCGTGGGGCCAAGGACGACCTGCTGGGCCTCAAGGAGAACATCATCATCGGGCACCTGATCCCGGCGGGCAGCGGCATCTACCGGTACGCCGAGATCGACATCCAGCCGCCGGCGGGTTTCGAAGCGCCGCCGCCGCGGGTGGAGGTGCCGGTGCCGCAGCCGGCCTTGACGGCGGCGGCGATGATGGCGGACGACGAGCTGTAGGCGTCGGCCGCAGAGTGGAATGCAAAGCGCCTGGGAGCCTGCTCCCGGGCGCTTTGTGTAGGCACGACTTGCGCGTCAGGGTCGGAGCGTCGCGACAAAGCTGCCCACCCGTTGCCGGGGCGACTCACCCTTCCGTTCGATCGTGATCCGTCTTGATGAAGTCGGCCTGCAGGTCACAGTTCTGAATCCGGACGGAACCTATCAGTGGACCGCGCCGGCACCCACCGGCTCGCCCAATTGCAGGCGCCCTGCACTCGAGTCGATGAGCTCTTCTCCGGTGCCGAGCGGTACGAGGATGCGCAGCGCACGCTGCCTGGCCAATCTGAGGCGTATCACCGGACGCCCTTGCATCGGGAACCAGGGCCATCCGTCGCGCGTCACCTCGATGTCCGACCAGGGAACGCTGAATGGCGCGTGGCCGGGGCGAACGAGCGGCCCCATCGAGAAGTGGACGTACGAGTCGTCTGCCGTCATCCGCACGCCGGTCCGGTAGTTCATGAACCCTATGATCATCCAGCCACACCGCACCCGGCGACCCCGCGCGATGGCCTTCGCCTGGTAGATCGCCGTGAGGCGTCGCCAGCCGCTCAACCGGGCGCCGAGCATGAGGCTCGGAGCCCATAAGAGCAGTCCCAACAGGAGCCAGACGATGGCCAAGGCGCGCAGGTCGAACGGCAGCGGGCGCCCCATGCGGGACGCCGTGGACGCCGGCGGTTCGCTCGCGTTTCCGGGTGGGACCCAAGAAGCGGTCCAGGATCGGTAGGCGACTGCGGCGAAGTATCCGCTGTCACTGTCATGGGCCAGAAACGACCAGTGAATGGCGCTATCGCCCGCGGTGCGACGGGGCATCGAGTCGGGCAGGTGGATCTTGACCCGAACCCGCCGCGGCTCCTTCGCGTTCACGGGTCGATCGATCCACGCGCAGGTGCCCGGCTGCAAGCCCTGCCCGTCCTGCCCGGAGGCGCTGGCGCCGGGGGCGAACGGCACCTCGAACGTGATGGCCTGCTCGCTCCGCGACGGAGGTCCAATCGGGACGAACGCGAGCTCGCCGCCACCGCGACAGTTCAGCGGGTAGTCCCGCCTCCGGGATCCGGCGCTCTCGGCTGACTGCAGCATCACGAAGGACTGCGGTCGGGCCGCATTCTGTGCCGTTGCAGGCCCAGGCCCGGCAAGCCACATGGCGGCCCACCCGACAACGGCGCGCCCACACCGCAGCGGATTCTTTGATGTGAGCCGACTCACCCGCTGCCTCCGTTCATGAGGACGGACGTGCTCCACGGCGAGGGTACACCGGGCGAGCGCGCGGTTCTTCTGTGACGCCCGAGCTTCCGGCAACATCCCTCATCCAGAAGCCCGGAGCGATGAACCGGGCCCCTACATTGATACCCTGCTTCGCCGGGGTCATTATGAGGTGCACGCTCTTCGGGGCCGGATCGGCGCGGGAGTCCCTTTAGGCACCCGGCTCCCTCTCAGGACGGCATGCAGGCTCCGCCACTGGCGGGGCCTCGGCGTTTCCACTCACCCCTTCCGAGAACCTGACTCCGTGCCCGCAAGCCCGTGCTACCTCGAGGATCTTGCGGTGGGCGACCGGTACGCCGGCGGGACCGCCACGGTCGACCTGGCAGCGATCAAGGCGTTCGCCGCGGCCTTTGACCCGCAGCCGTTCCACCTCGATGAGGCCGCGGCCAAGGCCAGCATCTTCGGCCGCCTGGTGGCGTCGGGGTGGCACACCATGGCGGTGACGATGCGCCTGCTGGTGGATGGTGAGCTTCGCTCACTCTGGGGACTGGTCGGCCTCGGCGCCGACGAGCTGCGGTGGCCGCGGCCAGTGCTGCCGGGCGATGTGCTCAGCGTGGAGTGGGAAGTGCTCGAGGTGCGCCCATCCGCCTCCAAGCCCGATCGCGGCACGGCACGCCTCCAGGTCACCACCCGCAACCAGCAGGGCGAGATCGTGCTCAGCCTCGTGACCACCATTCTCCTGCCGCGGCGTCCCGCCCTGACCTGACTCATACTCGCCGCAGGTTCATTGTCGAACGAGCTCCACACGACGGTTCCGCGCGCGCCCTTCGACGGTGTCATTGCGATCCTGCGGCCGCGCCTCGCCATAGCCGGTCGTCGTGAGCCGCGCGCCGGCCACCCCAAAACCGCCGACCAGCGCCTCTTTCACGGCCGCGGCTCGGCGCCCCGACAGCTCCAGATTGTAGCGGTCGCTCGCGACGTCATCCGTATGGCCCTCGATCGAAAGCTTCCACTCGGGGTTGCGACGGAGCACTTCGGCGATGACGCGCAGAGTCGAATCCGATTCCTGGCGCAGAGCGGCGCTGTTGAAGTCGAAATAGAGGTCGTACACCAGCGCTCGGCGGCGCTCGCGAAGCTCGCGCTCCAAGCGGCTCACCCGGTCCGACCCCGCGGCCACGGCCGGGCACCCGAACGCGATCTTCACGACCTGGAGCCCTTTGCTCTCCTCATCCTCCTCTCCGGCAGACTCGAAGTGGTACCGCAGGGTGAGGGGGTTGTCCTCGTCGTCGAGAAAGAAGAACTCCGCCTGGTCGCCCATGTAATCACCGCGGGCCTGGATGGCGGGCAGCTGCGCGGCGGCGTCGTTCACCACGACGGCCACGGGTACCGGCTTGTCCCCCACGCGGATGAGTCGGTAGGTCTCCATGTAATCGTAGATATTCGGGTGGGCGGTGGGATCGCCCGGCATGGCGCTGCTGCCGCCGGGGACCAGCTCGATGCTGGTGGCCCCCTGGGTCTTCAAGGCGTGCAGCACCGCCCGAGAGGTGCCGATGGCCGTGCTGCCGGGGATGGAGGTTGCGCCTTTCGAGTGAAAGTAGTGGACGTACAACGACGCCGTGTCCAGGTCGGCGCGCCGAATGGTGCGCCGCATACGAAAGTTCCGCATGACCCCGGGGCCCTTGGGCACCTGGGCGGAGTAGGCAATCCCGATCTCCGTCGGCCCCGTGGCAGTGATCGTCTTGATGGATTCGTAGTCGCCCTCGGGGCGAGCGATGGCGGTGACGATCGTGAGGCCCGTGCAGAGCGGAATCCTGACCGACGGCTGTTGGGCCGAGGCGGGCCGGATCCCGCCGGCGAGCGGCGGAGCGACCAGCATCGCGAGCCGAACCAGCCGCCATGGCCTCAGGATCCCGTGCCTCCGCATCCTGGTGGCCTGTGACCGGGAACGCTTCATGGCAGCCTCCGGGCGTGAACCGTTCGTGGAGTCGGCCTAGCGCTCCGGCACCGTAAACCCAAAGCGAGCCGGCTCGATCGG
>DASSMN010000128.1:0-10220 GCA_035688885.1 Gemmatimonadales bacterium | reverse complement strand
CGCGACCGGCGCGGCGAGCCCGGCCGACGGCGGGGCCACGCTGTCGGCCGCGCGCCGAAATGCCTCTTCCGACTCGCGAGCCCGGCCCAGCTCGCTCAGCACCAGGCCCTGATGGATCAGCGCCTCGAGGTAGCGGGGATTGAGCTCCAGCGCCCGTGCGAACTGGGTCAGCGCCTCCTCCGACCGGCCGAGCAGCGAGAGACTCACCCCGATAAGATGGTGCACGTCGGCAAAGGCCCGGCCGGAGGCGACGATCTCCTCCAGCAGGTAGATCGCGCCGTAGTAGTCCTGGACCGTGAACCGGTCGCGCGCCCGCGCCAGCAGGCGCTCAGTCTGACTGGCCATAGGCCTCCCGGAACCAGGCGACGAACTTCCGGATGCCTTCGGGGAACGGGGTCGCCGGAGCGTAGCCCAGCACCCGGCCCGACTTGGTGAGGTCGGCCGCGGTCTGCTGCACGTCGCCCGGCTGCATCGGCGCCCATTGCACCTTGGGCTCGATGCCGAGGGCGCGAGAAATCTCCGCCACCATGTCGCCGGTGCGGATCGGATGATTGCCGCCCAGGTTGAACGCCTCCATCCCGACCGGGGCGGTGGCGGTCCAGTCGATGGCCGCGCACACGCCCGCCACGATGTCGTCGCAGTACGTGTAGTCGCGGGCCTGGGTGCCGTCGCCGAACAGGGTGATGGTCTCGCCCGCGGCCATGCGGCGGGCAAAGGCGTGGATGGCCAGGTCGGGCCGCTGGCGCGGACCGTACACGGTGAAGAATCGGAGCGCGGCGCTCCGGAACCCGTAGATCGGCGCGACCGCGCTCAGCAGCAGCTCGGCCGCACGCTTGGTGGCGGCATAGGCCGACACCGGCTGGATCGACGCCGCATCCTCAGGGAACGGCGGCGGTGTGCTGTCGCCGTACACCGACGAGGACGACCCGAAGACGATCCGCGACACGCCGACCCGCCGCGCCGCCTCGAGCACGGTGGCGGTGCCGGTGACGTTGGCCTGGGCGTAGGCGGCCGGGTCGGCCAGCGAGGGCCGCACACCGGCCTTGGCCGCCAGGTGGACGACGATGGTCTCCGGCGTGAGCCGAGCCGTCAGCGCCGGCACATCGAGCATGTCCTGCTCGTAGAACTGGAACCCGGGACGCCGGCCGATCTCCCGCAGGTTCCGCTCCTTCATGTCCCGCGGGTAGAACGCGTCGAAGTTGTCGATCCCCACGACCTCGTCACCCCGCCGGGCCAGGGCCTCGACGAGGTGGGACCCGATGAACCCGGCGGCCCCGGTGACGAGGAGACGGGTCACCGCCGCGCCCGGCCGATCCCGTGATACTCGAAGCCGAGGGCCGTCATCCGGGCGGGATCGTACAGATTGCGGCCGTCGATCAGAAGCGGCCGGCGCAACAGCTTCCGCACCCGCTCGAAGTCGGGATTCCGGTACACCAGCCACTCGGTCATGATGAGGAGGGCGTCGGCGCCGTTGGCGGCGCTATACGGGTCGGCGGTGTAGATCACCCGGTCGCCGAAGATGGTTCGGGCCGAGTCGGTGGCTTTGGGGTCGTGCGCCTGGACCCGCGCCCCGGCCTCGAGCAGTCCCTCGATGAGCGGGATGGTCGGACTCTCGCGCATGTCGTCGGTCTCGGCCTTGAAGGCCAGGCCCCAGATGCCCACCGTCTTGCCCTTGAGATCCGAGCCCAGGTTCTTGAACGTCTTCCGCAGCACCACCCGCTTCTGCGCGTCGTTCACGTCCTCGACCGCCTTGAGCACGTCGAGCGAGAGGCCAAGCGACTGCGCCGTCTTGATGATCGCCTTCACGTCCTTGGGGAAGCACGACCCGCCGTAGCCCGGGCCGGGGTACAGGAACGCGCGGCCGATCCGCTGGTCCGACCCGATGCCGCGCCGCACGTGGTGCACATCGGCGCCGACCAGCTCGCAGAACTCAGCCATCTGGTTCATGAACGAGATCCGGGTGGCCAGCATCGCGTTGGCGGCGTACTTGGTCACCTCGGCCGAGGCAATGTCCATGAACAGGACCCGCTCGCCGCCCTGGCGGGTGAACGGCGCGTACAGCTCGCCCATGACCGCCCGGGCCTCGTCGTTGTCCACCCCGATGACGACGCGGTCGGGCTTCATGAAGTCCTCGATTGCCGCGCCTTCCTTGAGGAACTCGGGATTGGAGCACACGGCGAAGGACTGCTTGGTCTCCTTGCTCACCGCCGCCCGCACCTTCTCGGCGGTCCCGACCGGCACGGTGGACTTGGTGACCACCACCTTGTGGTCATTCATGTTGCGGCCGATCTCCCGGGCCACCGCCAACACGTGCTGCAGGTCGGCCGAGCCATCCTCACCGGGAGGAGTGCCCACCGCGATGAACACCACCCGGGCCGCCCGCACGGCGGCCCCGATGTCGGTAGTGAACGTGAGGCGGCCTTCCGCCTGGTTCCGGCGAACCATGGGCTCCAGTCCCGGCTCATAGATCGGGATCTCGTTCTTCTGGAGCCGCGCGATCTTGTCCGCGTCCTTGTCCACGCAGACGACATCGTTGCCCGTTTCCGCCAGGCAGGCGCCGGCCACCAGGCCGACGTAGCCGCTTCCGATCACCGCCACGTGCATGTCAGTCCTCTTTCGGCATTGCGTTTCGGGTGTCCACCACCAGCTTGGCCTTCCGCCGGATCATGTGGTAATCGATCGCCGAGTGATCGGTGACGATCATGATGCAATCGGCTGCAGCGACCGACTCGGGATCGAGCGGCACCGAGCGAAACTCGTGCCCGTCTTCGGCGAAGACCGGCACGTGGGGATCGTGGTAGCTGACCCGCGCGCCCTGGCCCTCCAGCAGGCGGATGATGTCCAGCGCGGGGCTCTCCCGCAGGTCGTCGATGTCACGCTTGTAGGCGACACCCAACACCAGCACCGAGGCGCCCCGCACCGCCTTGCCCTGCTCGTTCAGGGCCTCGGACACCTTGCGCACCCAGAACAGGGGCATCTCGGTGTTGAGCTCGCCGGCCAGATCGATGAACCGGGTCTTGTAGTTGAGCCCCCGCATCTTCCACGCGAGGTAGTGCGGGTCGATGGGAATACAGTGGCCGCCGAGCCCCGGCCCGGGCAGAAACTTCATGAAGCCGAATGGCTTGGTGGCGGCGGCCTCGATGACCTCCCACACGTCCACGCCCAGCTTGTCGCATACGATCGCCATCTCGTTCACCAATCCGATATTCACGCTGCGAAAGGTGTTCTCGAGCAGCTTGACCAGCTCGGCCGCCTCGGTGGTCGAGACCGGCACGAGGGTCTGAATGGCGGGCTGGTACAGCGCCGCGGCCACCCGGAGGCAGTCGGCCGTGATGCCGCCCACGACCTTGGGGGTATTGCGAGTGCCGTAGGTCGGGTTGCCCGGGTCCACCCGCTCGGGGCTGAACGCCAGAAAGAAGTCCTCGCCCACCGTGAGCCCGGTGCTCTCGAGAGCGGGCAGCAGAATCTCCCGGGTGGTGCCCGGATAGGTGGTGCTCTCGAGGATGATCGCTTGCCCGCGCCGCAGGGTCCGTTTCACGGCCTCGGTAGCGGCGACGATGTAGCTGACGTCGGGGTCCTTGAACTTGGACAGCGGTGTGGGCACGCAGATCGAGATGGCGTCCGGCTCGGCCAGGCGCGCCATGTCGGTGGTGGCGCTGAACCGGCCCGCGTCGACGACCGCGGCGAGCTGCGCGTCGCTCACGTCCTTGACGTGCGAGTGCCGCGCGTTGAGACCCTCGACCACCTTCGGCTGCACGTCGAAGCCGAGCACGCGATAGCCGGCCTCCGCCAGCTCCACCGCCAGCGGCAGCCCTACGTATCCCAGCCCGACGATGCCGAACAGGAGATCGCGCCGCTCGGCCCGCGCGATCAGGTCCTCCGCCACGCTCATGCGTAGAACTCCAGCACCGCGTCGATCACGGTTTGCTGCTGCTCCAGGCTGAGCTCGGGATAGATCGGGAGCGAGATCACCTGCTCCGACGCGGTCTCGGAGTGCGGCAAGCTGCCCTTCTGGTAACCCAGATGGGCAAAGCAGGGCTGCAGGTGAAGTGGCAGCGGATAATAGATGGAGTGTCCGATGCCCTTGGCCTTGAGATGCGCCTGCAGCGCGTCACGGCGCGGCACCCGGATGGTGTACTGGTTGTAGATGTGCTGGTTGGCCGGATCGGTCCGCGGCGGACAGATGTCCGGATGAGCGGAGAACGACTCGGTGTACTGGGCGGCGTTCCGCGCCCGGGCGGCGCTCCAGTCGGCGAGGTGGGGCAGCTTGGCGAGTAGCACGGCCGCCTGCAGGGTATCGAGCCGGCTGTTGAAGCCCACCTCATCGTGGTAGTACGTGCGCGCGCCCCCGTGCAGCCGAAGCCGACGGAGACGCTCAGCCAGGGCATCGTCCTGGGTGACGATCATGCCGCCGTCCCCGTACGCGCCCAGGTTCTTGCTGGGGAAGAACGACAGCGTGCCGCAGGTGCCAAGCTCGCCAGCCATGCGCCAGGTTCCGTCGATCTTACGCCGCGCCCCGATGGACTGCGCCGCGTCCTCGATCAGGGCCAGCCCGTGCTTGGCGGCCAGCGGCTCGAGCGCCTCCATCGGGGCCATCTGCCCGAACAGGTCCACCGCGACGATGGCACGGGTCCGGGGCGTAATGGCCGCCTCGGCGGCCGCCGGATCGATGTTGAAGGTGGCCGGCTCGATGTCCGCGAACACCGGGGTGCCGCCCGCGTTATGGATCGCACCGGCGGTCGCGAAGAACGTGAACGGTACGGTAATGACCTCGTCGCCCGGCTTGAGGTCCAGCGCCTTGAGCGGCAGCAGCAGCGCGTCCGTCCCGCTGGCGCACCCGATGGCGTGCTTGGTCTTGGACAGGGCCGCCACGGCCGTCTCGAGCTGGCCGACCTCCTGCCCCATGATGAAGCCCTGCCGCTCGATCACCGCCATGACGGCCTCGAGCACCTCGTCCTTGATGTCGCGATACTGCGCGACCAGATCCAGCAGCGGAACGTTCACGGTCGGTCCATGTGAAAGCGTCCGCGGATCGGCCGGGCGGCCGGGCCGCGGACGCGGGAATACAGGTGGAACCCTTGGCAGCCGTGTAACTTAGACGCGCGGAGTTGGGGGGTCAATCTGACGAAGCAGTCCGTTCGTCTCCTGATAGCGCGCGCCGCAGGCGGCACAGCTGGCCGCGTCCTTGGACACTACCAGCCGCACCCCGCACTGGCACATCCAGCCCACCCGGCGGGCCGGCACTCCTACCATCAGGGCGAAGCCAGGAACGTCGCTGGTCACCACCGCGCCGGCGCCGATGAAGCTGTACTCGCCCAGTGTGATGCCGCAGACGATGGTGGCATTGGCCCCGATGGTGGCGCCCCGCCGAACCAGGGTGGCCCGATACTCGGACTTGCGGGAGACATGGCTGCGGGGGTTGGTCACGTTGGTGAACACACAGCTCGGACCGCAGAACACGTCGTCTTCCAGGGTGACGCCCTCGTAGATGGAGACGTTGTTCTGCACCTTCACGTTGTTCCCCAGCCGGGTGCCTCCCATGACAACGACGTTCTGGCCCAGATTGCACCGCTCGCCGATGACCGCACCGGGCATCACATGACAGAAATGCCAGATCTTCGTGCCCCGGCCGATGACGGCGCCCTCGTCGATATAGCTCGACTCGTGAGCGAAATAGTCTGCCATGCTCACCGCTCACCGTTGAGGTACTGCCCACGCGCTCCGATCAGCTTTACCTCGGGCTCGAGCCGCACCTGGAATCGGGACTCGACTTCGATCTGCACCCGCTCGATGAGGGCCCGCACATCGGCGGCGGTGGCAGCGCCGGTGTTGACGAAATAGTTGGCGTGCATGGGAGAGACCTGCGCCCCGCCGACCCGGACGCCCTTGAGGCCCGCCGCCTCGATCAGCTGCCCCGCCGTGCGGGGACCGTCCTCGCGCTTCCAGCTCGGGCCGGACGGATTCTTGAACACGCTGCCGCAGCAGGGCTGGTTGAACGGCGTGCCGCGCTGGCGCCACTCGAACATCTCGGCAATCTGCTCGTCCAGATGTTGTTGCGGCTCCGGGCGGAGGCGCACCGTGGTATCGACCACGATGCGTCCATCCAGCCCACTCCACCGGTAGGTGAACGGCACCTCGTTCCGTTGGAGCAGGGTGTCGTTTCCGGCGGCGTCGACGACCGTGACCTGCTCGACGACCTCCGACCAGTCGCCCCCATGGCATCCGGCGTTCATGTACACGCCTCCGCCCACCGTGCCGGGGACGCCGACGAAGATGTGCAGCCCCGCGAACCCCGCCGCGGCCGTCTTCCGGGCCGCGAGCGGCGCGGGGAGACCGGCGCCGATGGTCCAGCGCTCGCCGTCCTGACTCAAGGTGTCCATCCCCTTGCCCAACCGGATGACCAGCGCGTCGAGGCCCTGGTCGGGGAGCAGGATGTTGGATCCCAGGCCGACGGCGAACCACGGTACGCCGGCCTCGTGAGCCGCGCGAAGGGCGGCCGCCACGTCCTCGGCCGACGCGGGGAGGACCACCGTCGCCGGCCCGCCGATGCGGTAGGTGGAGTAGCGGGCCAGGGCCTCGTTCTCCCGAACTTCGCCCCGTACCTTGGCCCGGAGCGCCGCGGCGAACCCGGGATCGCGCGCGGTCACCCGGTCCATTCGGGCGACATCTCCCGCGCGAGCGCGTGCCATTCCTGAAGCGGCCGAACCTCCCCGGCCCGACTCCGGAGCGCGATGATCGCATCGCACGCGGCGGACGCGCCCGACAGCGTCGTGGTGTACGGCACCCGATGCTGCAGCGCCGCCCGGCGGATGGCGTAGTCGTCCTGCTGGCTCAGCTTGCCGAGGGGCGTGTTGATCAGGAGCTGGATCTGGTCGGACACCAGCAGGTCGATGGCGTTCGGCCGCCCTTCATGCACCTTGAGCACCCGCTCGGCGGGAACGCCACGGGCGCGGAGATACCGCGCGGTGCCCTCGGTGGCGAAGACCCGGAACCCCAGCCCGTGGAACCGGCGCACGATGGGCACCACGTTCCCCTTGTCGTGGTCGTTGACGGTAACGAAGATCGATCCCGAGAGGGGCAAGGCGCCGTCGGCCGAGATCTGCGCTTTGGCGAAGGCCATGCCGAACGAATCGGCGATGCCCATCACTTCGCCGGTGGAGCGCATCTCGGGCCCCAGGATCAGGTCCACTCCCTGGAGCTTGCTGAAGGGGAACACCGCCTCCTTCACCGCCACGTACGGCTGCAGGACGTCGTCGTGGAGGCCCAGCTCGTCCAGCGTCGCGCCGGCCATGATGGCCGCAGCCAGCCCCGCGAGCTGCACGCCCGTGGTCTTGGAGACGAAGGGCACGGTGCGGGAGGCGCGGGGATTCACCTCGAGCACGTATACGATGCCGTTCTTGATGGCGTATTGGACGTTGAGCAGCCCCACGACGCCCAGCCGCTCCGCGAAGGCGCGGGTGTGGCGCCGCATTTCCTCGACCTGGGGCTCGGTAATCAGGTACGGCGGCAGCACGCACGCCGAGTCGCCCGAGTGGATGCCGGCGTCCTCGATGTGCTGCATCACCCCGCCGATCACGCATCGCGTGCCGTCGGCGATCGCATCCACGTCGGCCTCGAACGCGTCCTCCAGGAAGCTGTCGATGAGCACGGGATGCTCGGGCGCCACCCGCGCCGCACGGGCGAAATAGCTGCGCAGCGAGGCATCGTCGTAGACGATCTCCATGGCTCGGCCGCCCAGCACGTATGAGGGCCGCACCAGCACCGGATAGCCGACCCGCGCCGCCACGGCCACCGCCTCCTCCACCGAGAACGCCACGCCGCTGGGCGGCTGGGCCACGCCCAGCTCGCGGGTGATGGCCTCGAAGCGGCCCCGATCCTCCGCCAGGTCGATGGCCTCCGACGAGGTCCCGAGGATCCGCACCCCTTCCCGCTCGAGGCCGCGGGCCAGCCGGAGCGGCGTTTGCCCGCCGAGCTGCACCACGACGCCCATCGGCTGCTCGACATGCACGATCTCGAGCACGTCTTCCAGCGTCAGCGGCTCGAAGTACAAGGCGTCCGAGATGTCGACGTCGGTCGAGACGGTCTCCGGGTTCGAATTGACCATCACCGTCCGATAGCCCAGCTCGCGGAACGCCATGGCGGCGCGCACGCAGCAGTAGTCGAACTCCACCCCCTGCCCGATGCGGTTGGGCCCGCTGCCCAGGATCACGATGGTGCGGTCGCCGCCGGGAAGCGCCTCGTTCTCTTCATCGTACGACGAATAGAGGTAGGGCGTGGACGAGGGGAACTCGCCGGCGCAGGTATCGACCGTCTTGTACGCCGGACGGATGCCCAACCGGTGCCGCTCCTTCCGGATCTCCGCCTCGTTCACGCCGATCAGGTCGGCCAGCTGCCGATCGGAGAAGCCCAGGCGTTTCATCTTCCGGAGCAGCCGGCGCCGCGGCTCCTCGCCGCCGCCATCGACCCGCCCATCGCCCGCAGCGCGGCTCTCCGGACCGATCGCCCCCGCCGCCGACCGTGCGGACGTCGCGCCATTGGACCGTCCCACTGTCCGAGCTTCAGTCCACTCTTTCTCGGCCGCGACCAGCTCCGCCAGCTGGTGCAGAAACCACGGGTCGATCCGGCTGCGCTCCGCGACCGCCTCGACCGAGGCCCCCAGCCGGAGCGCGCGCTTGATCTGGAACACCCGCTCGGGCGTCGGGGTGCGGAGCGCGGCCAGCGCGGTCTCGATCGACTCGTCCTGCAGACGGTCGTCCGCCGGTGTCGGCCCCTCGACCCAGCCGGTCCGATCGGCTTCGAGCCCCCGCAGCCCCTTCTGAAACGCTTCCTTGAAGGTGCGGCCGATGGCCATGGCCTCGCCCACCGACTTCATCTGGGTGGTGAGGGTGGGATCGGCAGCCGGAAACTTCTCGAACGCGAAGCGCGGAATCTTGACGACCACGTAGTCGAGCACCGGCTCGAACGAGGCCGGTGTGACCCTGGTGATGTCGTTGGGCAGCTCGTCCAGCCGGTAGCCCACGGCCACCTTGGTGCCGATGCGCGCGATCGGAAAGCCGGTCGCCTTGGAGGCCAGGGCCGACGAGCGGGAGACCCGCGGGTTCATCTCGATCACCAGCTGCTCGCCGGTGGCGGGATCCACCGCGAACTGGATGTTGCAGCCGCCGGCCGCCACGCCGATCTCCCGGATGATCCGGATGGCCGCGTCGCGCATGACCTGGTACTCGCGGTCGGTCAGCGTCATGGCCGGCGCGACCGTGATCGAGTCGCCGGTGTGCACACCCATCGGATCGAGATTCTCGATCGAGCAGACGATGACGACGTTGTCCGCGCCGTCGCGCATCACCTCGAGCTCGAATTCCTTCCACCCGATGATGCTCCGCTCCACCAGCACCGAGCCCACCGGCGAGAGCTCGAGCCCGCGGCGGATCAAGGTCTCGAACTCGTCCAGATTGTAGGCGATCCCGCCGCCGGTGCCGCCCAGCGTGAACGAAGGCCGCAGGATCGCGGGGTAGCCGGTCTCCTCGACCGCCTCCATGGCCTCGTCGATGCTCCGCACCGTCCGGCCCTGCGGCGTAGCCAGGCCGATGCGCCGCATGGCCTGGGCGAACTCCTCACGGTCTTCCGCAAGCCGGATGGCCCGCTCGTTGGCGCCGATCAGCTCCACCGCGTAGCGCTCGAGCGTGCCGTCGCGCTGGAGCGCCATCGCCACGTTGAGCGCCGTCTGGCCGCCCATGGTGGGCAGCAGCGCGTCGGGACGCTCGCGCTCGATCACCTTGGCCACCCATTCGGGCGTCACCGGCTCGATGTAGGTGCGGTCGGCGAGCTCCGGGTCGGTCATGATCGTCGCGGGATTCGAGTTGACGAGGACGACCCGGTACCCCTCCTCCTTGAGCGCCCGCACCGCCTGGGTGCCCGAGTAGTCGAACTCGGCCCCCTGCCCGATCACGATCGGGCCGGAGCCGATGAGGAGAATGGTCTCGAGGTCAGTCCGCTTCGGCATCGACGACTCCCCGCAACGTCTCGTCCAGCATGATGGAGGGACGCCACCCCGTGGCGCGCTCCAGCTTGGTCGGATCTCCCACCAGGTGCGGGATGTCCCGGCTCCGCACCAGGGCCCGGTCGGGCGCCGGCTCGACGTCCGCGTCGAGCAGTCGGGCGAGCCGCTCGAACAGTTCGCGAATCGCCACGCCCTCGCCCCGGGCCACGTTGTACGCCTCGCC
>DASSMN010000385.1:0-2067 GCA_035688885.1 Gemmatimonadales bacterium | reverse complement strand
ACATCATCGATTCCGGCGGCACGGTGGTGAACGCGGCCGACGCGCTGCTGGAGAAGGGCGCGACCGATGTCTACGCCTACATCACCCACGGCGTGCTGTCCGGCGGCGCCGTCGCGCGCATCACCGCGTCGCGGCTCAAGGAGCTGGTCATCACCGACTCGATCCAGCCCACCCAGGCGGTCAGGGTCGCGCGCAATATCCGCACCCTGTCGGTCGCCACCTTGATCGGCGAAGCCATCGGCCGCACCGCGACCGAAGAGTCGGTGTCGAGCCTGTTCGACTAGGGCACGACCGGGCCGCGCCCGGAGGCGCCCCCCGAAAGTTCCGCCTCTCGCCGTCCGGCGTCGTGTGGCTTTTTCGGGGCCTGTGGAGAAACAGACTCCAGCTGGCGACATATCCACCAATCGTTCACGGCGGTCGGTGGTGATTGTGCTTTAGCCGCTGGAATCAAAGGCGTTATATTCGACTCACCAAGTGATTCGCCCCGGAGCGGTCAATCAGCTCCACCGGGGACCGTCGAAAGCGGCGTGGTGTGCGTGCGGTCGTACCCGCATCCCACTTCCGAGCGGCAGGGTGGAGACAAGCATGTCCCTCATCGACTTCAGCGACCCGCATCACGTCAACCCGCTCGAAGTCGTCGAGCGGGTGGCCTCGACCAATGGCTGGTCGTTCGAGCGCGCGGGCGAGGACGAGATCACCATCCTGGTGACGGGAAAGTGGACGGACTACCAAGTCTCCTACACCTGGATGTACGACATCGAGGCGCTGCATCTCGCCTGCGCCTTCGAGTTCAAGGTACCGGAGCGCTGCCGCGGCGAGGTGCAGCAGCTCATCTCGCTGATCAACGAGCAGATGTGGGTCGGACACTTCGACCTCTGGACCCAGGACGGGCTGATCATGTACCGGCACGCGCTGGTGCTGGCCGGCGGCGTCGAAGCCTCGAGCCGGCAATGCGAGGCGCTGCTGGGAACCGCGCTCGACGCCTGCGAACGCTACTTCCCGGCCTTCCAGTTCGTGGTGTGGGCGGGCAAGCCGGCGCGCGAGGCCCTCGACGCCGCGATGTTCGAGACGCAGGGTCAGGCGTAGCGGCCGCTATCTTCGGGCGATCTCGGCGCTGGCCGGTATCCGGCCGCTCCGCACCATTTGCCAATTGCCAGGCCTGTGCTTACTGCATCATCCGCGTTCGCGGGTGATGACGAGAGCACGGCCATGACAGCATCGGTTTCGAGCGCGCAGAGCGCGCGCCCCCTCGCCCATCTGTCCGGAACCATTCTCCTGGCCGGCGCCGGCAAGATGGGAAGCGCGCTGCTGGAAGGCTGGCTGGCGCTCGGCCTGGCGCCGGACCATCTCGTCATCATCGAGCCGGCGCCGGGGGACCACCTGCCCGCGCTGGCGGAGCGCGGCGTCCGCCTCAATCCGCCCCAAGACGCGATCGGCGAGGTCGCCGCCGTGATGATCGCGGTCAAGCCGCAAGTGGCGCCCGAGGTCATGCCGGTGCTCAGACCATTGGTAGGCGCCGCGACCGTGGCCGTGTCGATCATGGCGGGGCGGACCTTGCGATTCCTCGAAGCTGCGCTGCCCGGCGCCGCGCTCATCCGCGCCATGCCGAACACGCCCGCCGCCATCGGCCGCGGCATCACCGTCGCCGTCGCCAACGCGCGCGTGTCGGGCGCGCAGCGCGCGCTGGTGGATACGCTCCTCTCCGCCGTCGGCGCGGTGGAGTGGGCGGCCGACGAGGCGCTGATGGATGCGGTGACCGCGCTGTCGGGCTCGGGCCCGGCCTATGTGTTCCTGCTCGCGGAAGCGATGGCACGGGCCGGCGTCGCCGCCGGGCTGCCGCCCGCGCTCGCCGAGAAGCTCGCGCGCGCCACCGTCGCGGGCTCGGGCGAACTGCTGCATCGCTCACCGCTCGACGCTGCCACGCTGCGGCAGCACGTCACTTCTCCGGGCGGCACCACCGCCGCCGCGCTCGACGTGCTGATGGCCAAGGACGGGCTCGAGGCGCTAATGACCAAGGCCATCGCCGCAGCCACCAAGCGCTCCCGCGACCTGGCGGGATAGCGCCAG
>DASSMN010000522.1:0-4854 GCA_035688885.1 Gemmatimonadales bacterium | reverse complement strand
TCTGTCCCGGGCTGGCGGCTCGCTGATCAGCAATGCGCCGCTCATCTCCAAGGTGTACTTCCCCAGGGTCATCATCCCCTTGTCGGCCGCGATTTCCGCTTGCGTCGATACCTTGGTGGCGCTCCTGCTCATGGTGATCCTCCTCCCGGCGTACCACGTCCCGCTGACTCCGGCCATCCTGCTGGTTCCCGTGTGGCTGCTCCTGCTGCAGGTCCTGGGACTGGGAGTCGGCCTGTATGCGTCGGCCCTCTCCGTCAGCTACCGCGATGTGACACATATCCTGCCGGTGCTGATCCAATTCCTTCTGTATGCGAGCCCGGTCGGGTATCGAGCCTCCCAGGTCCCCCACACGTACCAGGCGGTGTACCTGCTCAATCCGCTGGCGGGGCTGCTCGAGGCGCTCCGGTGGTCGCTTCTCGGCACCGCGCCACCCCGGTGGACTTCGGTCGCCTACTCGGCCGTGGTGTGCTGCGTGGCCCTGGCAGTCGGTGCATTCGCATTCCGGCGGATGGAGCGGAGGTTCGCGGATGTCCTCTAGCGACCTCGCGATCTCCGTCCGCGGACTCTCCAAGGAGTACCAGATCGGGCCGCGACGGCAGTTCGCCACCCTGGGCGAGCTGGTCGCCCACCGGCTCACCCACCCCCTCTCCCGCCTCAAGGAGGAGTCGCTCTGGGCGCTGCGCGACGTGAGCTTTGATGTGCGGCAAGGCGAGGTGCTCGGAGTCATCGGCCGCAACGGGGCGGGGAAGAGCACGCTCTTCAAGGTGCTCAGCCGCATCACCGAGCCCACGTCGGGCGAGGCGCGGTTGTTCGGGCGGGTGGGCAGCCTGCTCGAGGTCGGGACCGGGTTCCACGGGCAGCTGACGGGACGCGAGAACATCTACCTCAGCGGCTCGATCCTGGGAATGCGGCGAAAGGAGATCGATCGACGCTTCGACGAAATGGTGGCATTCTCGCAGATCGAACGGTTTCTCGATACGCCGGTGCGTCACTATAGCAGCGGGATGTACGTACGCCTCGCCTTCGCGGTGGCCGCGCACCTCGAGTCGGAAATCCTACTGGTGGATGAGGTGCTGGCCGTCGGAGATGCCGAATTCCAGGACAAGTGCCTCGGCAAGATGCAT
The DNA here is from genome assembly GCA_035688885.1 of Gemmatimonadales bacterium. Classification (GTDB taxonomy): domain Bacteria; phylum Gemmatimonadota; class Gemmatimonadetes; order Gemmatimonadales; family GWC2-71-9; genus CAVVWJ01. Next base: position 3,730 of record DASSMN010000522.1, on the reverse strand, counting down.
GACGTCGCCCAGAGCGGGCGCACCGTGGTCTTCGTGAGTCACAACGAGGAGACCGTGCGCCGCCTGTGCACCTCGGCGATGCTGCTCCGGGACGGGCAGATCAGCTTCATCGGGCCTACCGATGCCGCCTACCACGAATATCGCTCGCAGCGCAACGAAGCCGGCCGGGAGTTCGACGACACCCGGCGGCTCCGCCGCCAAGGTGAGGACGTCACCATCGTGGATGCCTACCTGACTCTCGACGGGGTGCGTACCCTCGAAGTTCCCAGCGGGTGCACCCCCGTCCTCACCTGCGTGGTGCAAATCAAGCACCGCAGCCGCTTCGCCGCGGAGGTGCTCATCCGGAGCAGAGAGTCGGTCCCTCTGATCTACGCCGCCGCCGACCCAGCGCACGCGATCTACTCGGACCTGGAGCCCGGCACCCACGCCGTTCGCTCCGAGCTGCCTCTCCCCGCCATGGCGGCCGGCCGCTACTGGCTCGACCTCATGGTCGGCCTGCCGAACGCCACCTGCCTGGACTACGTGGAGGAAGCCCTCGCCCTCGATGTGCTCCCCGGTGTCCAATCCGGCTCGGGCTGTCGAACGGTCCGGTACCGCCGGCGCGGATGCGTATTCATCGAGGCAATCCCGATTCGGGATTCGGCCCGGACAGGGAGCCCGGGACGCCAGCGCTCCGCAAGGCACGAGGGGCGCGGAGCCCCTGCGGCCGACCCGGAGTAGGTCACCTCAGGTCCCCGGGGATGTCCTTGCCCGCGATCGGTGCCGGTGAGGGGCGTGGCACCGCGACCGACGGCTAGCCCGGGTGCAAAGCGACTGCCAACCAGCCTAGCCAGGCATTCCCATCCATCTCTGCGCGCCTGCCGTTCCTGTAAGCAACTACTTGCGTACTTCCCGGCCCGCTCTTATACTCGCCGCCCATGACTGTACGAGACGAGCTCCTCAGCGCCGCCGCGCAGGTGTACGCTGAGGCCGGCTACCGCGGCGCCACCACCAGACGGATCGCGTTGGCCGCCGGCGTCAATGAGATCACCCTCTTTCGCCACTTCGGGAGCAAGGACGCACTCCTGCGCGAGGCGCTGGCGCGATGTCAGGATCCGCACAGCGACGAGCTGCTTCCGGAGACGCCGGCCGATCCGATGGGAGAGCTCCTGGCGTGGGCCGGGTCTCACATCACCGACTTGCGTGGACGGCAGGCGCTGATTCGGACCTGCATGGGGGAGTTCGCGGAGCATCCGGGGCTGTTCGTCCCCGAGAACAGCGGTCCCGTCCGCGCCGCGCGTGCGCTCACCCACTATCTGACCCGCTTGCGCCAACGTGGCCTGGCCCGCGCCGAGTTCGAGCCCCCGACCGCCGCGGCGCTGCTGATCGGCACCCTCTTCGCGGACGCGATGGGACGCGACATCATGCCCGACCTGTATTCCAACAAACCCGACCAGGCCCTCCGGGAGTACGTCGCCCTCTTTCTCCGCGGCATCGGCGTCGAACCCAAGGCCCAGCCGCGGGGGAGCTCGCGATGAAAGCCCGGCTCACGCTGCTGACGCTTCTGGCGCTCGCGCCGGCCGCTCGGGCTCAGACCCCCGCCGCAGCCCCGCACCCGCTCTCCCTGGTAGAGGCGCTCGACCTCGCCGAGCGGGAGAGCGAAGCGGTCGGGATCGCGCGGCAGGAGATCGCGCGGGCCGAGGGCGAGCAGCGCCGGGCGCGGAGCGGATACTTCCCCCAGCTGACCGGGGTCGCCTCGTTCCAGCGCGCGCTGCAGAGCCAGTTCTCGGCCCTGCAGAATGACTCGAGCGCCGGCGGCCCGTCCGAGGAGTGCCCCGGTTTCGTTCCGCATCCCGGCCTCCCGTTGGACGAGCGGATTGACTCGCTGGAGTCGGCGTTGGAGTGCGCAGGCAACTCGAACCCCTTCGCGGGCCTGGGGAGCGATCTGCCGTTCGGCCGGGCGAACACCTACCGCTTCGGCTTGTCGTTCTCGCAGACGATCTTTGCCGGCGGCCGGGTCTCGGCCCAGGTCCGCGCCGCCGGGGCCGGGGTCCGAAGCGCGGCCGTCGGCCTCACCTCGGCCCGGGCACAGCTGCTGCTCGAGGTGACGCAGGCCTACTACGACGCGGTGCTGGGCGATCGACTGGTCACCATCGCGCAGGCGAACCTGGAGCAGGCGGACACCACGCTGAGTCAGACTCAGCTGGCCCGAAACGTGGGCAACCAGTCCGAGTTCGATCTGCTCCGCGCCCGGGTCACTCGCGACAACCAGCGACCCGTGGTCATCCAGCGGGTCGCGGCCCGCGACCTGGCGTACGACCGGCTCCGCCAGATCCTCAACCTGCCGATGCATCAGCAGCTCGCGCTCACCACCGACCTGGGGGACACCGCGCTGGTGCAGCCGGCCCGGGTCGCCGAGCTGGTGGAGACCCCGGCCGATACCTCGCCCGACGTGCGGGCGCCGGTGCGGCAGGCTCAGGAAGCGGTGACGCAGCAGGAGGGATTGCTGAAGGCCGCCCAGTCGCAGCGGCTGCCGCAGGTGGTGCTCTCCTCGGATTACGCCCAGTTGGGCTACCCGAACACGGTCTCGCCGATCGGGACCAACTACCTGGGAGATTGGGCGGTGACCCTGGGCGTCCAGCTGCCGCTCTTCACCGGCGGGCGGATCCGGGGCGACCGGGACGTGGCCCGGGCCAACCTGGAAGAGGCGCGTCTCCGGGCCGAGCAGACCCGCGAGCTAGCCCAGGTGGATGCGCGGAACGCCCAGCTCCAGCTGGAGGCCGCGGAAGCGGTCTGGCAGGCAAGCGCCGGCACCGAGGAACAGGCATCGCGCGCCTATCAGATCGCCGAGATCCGCTATCGCGAGGGGATCTCCACCCAGACCGAGCTCAACGACCTTCGGATCCAGCAGGCCCAGGCGCGGGTGAACCGCGCCCAATCCGCCCGCGACCTGCAGGTCGCGCGCATGCGGCTGGCCCTGCTGCCGGCCCTGCCGCTCACCGCCCAGACGGCGGCCGTGACCGCGGCGGCGACGTCGCCGATCAGCGCGCCGCTGGCGGGCACCAGCGCCAGCTCGAGCGCGACACCCAATGCGGCCACGCGGGCGGCGCAGGCGGCGGGCATTCTTACCAGTACGAGCGCGACGGGAGCGTCAGGACAATGATGCGGGCACTCGTGGTAGCGGCGGTGGCGGCGGCGGTCGTGAGCGGCTGCCGGAGCGAGCAGAAGGCGAGCGCGACCCCGGCGAGCGAGCCGGTCGTGACCGTCGGCGCGGAAAACACGGTCGTGGTGGCGCTCACCGACCTGCGCGCGGGTCCGACCATCTCCGGCTCGCTCGAGCCGGTGCAGGCCGCCACCGTGCGGGCCGAGGTGGCGGGGCCGATCGAGCGGACCGGGCCGGAGGCCGGCGAGCACGTCAAGCAGGGCGCACTGCTGGCCACCCTCGACGATGCCGCCGTCCGCGACGCCTATCTGTCGGCACGGTCGGCGGTGCGGAGCGCGGAGTCCGCGCTCGAGCTGGCCAAGCGAAACCAGGAGCGGTCGGAGCGGCTGGAGCAGGCCGGCGCGGTGCCGGAGCGTGATCTGGAGACCGCCCGCCTCAACGCCACCAATGCCGAAGGCGCGTTGGAGGACGCCCGCGCACGCTACGCGGCGGCCTCGAAGCAGCTGGGCGATACCCGGATCCGCGCGCCGTTCGAGGGCGTCGTGAGCGAGCGTCACGTGGGCGCGGGCGACGTGGTCCAGGTCGGCG
>DASSMN010000607.1:0-5824 GCA_035688885.1 Gemmatimonadales bacterium | reverse complement strand
GGGCTTCGGCCCGCCGCCTGAGCTCCACCCGGCGGTTGAGCGCGCGGCCATTGGCCGTCCCGTTGCTCGCGACCGGCCGGTCGGGCCCGAAGCCGCGCGCAGTCATCCGCTCCAGCGACACGCCCTGCTGGTACAGGTACTGACGGACCGTCTCGGCCCGCGCCTTGGCGAGCACGACATTCCTCCGGTAGACCCCGCTCGAGTCGGTGTGGCCCGCGATCTCGATCGCCACGTCCGGCAGCGCCAGCAGCTGGCGGGCGATGCTGTCGAGCTCGGGCAGCGCCACCGGGAGCATGACGGCTTTGCCGGTCTCGAACTGCACGTCCCGTAGGGTGAGCACCGGCGCCGCCGGGGTGAACAGCGGAGCGCAGCCCGAGGCGTCGACCGTGCCGCCCGCGGGCGTCGATGGGCAGACGTCGCGCACGTCCGGCACCCGGTCGGAGTCGGCGTCCGCGGGGACAGGGACCGGCGCAGGGACGATCCGGTAGAACGTGTCGGCGGTCGGGGCCGGGATCGAGTCCGCCGCCGCCGGCGGCGCGACGGGCGCCGGCGCCGGCACGGCCGACTCGGCCCGCCGCAGCACGATCTCCATTCCCCGCGCCCGGTCCTCCGGCTCCGCCGTGAACTCGGCCGGCGCGTCGAGAACGGCCCAGTGGCCGGGCAGCAGAAACTCGTCGAGCGACACCCGCACGTCCATCCGCTGCGGCCGGCGTGCCCGCACGAAGAACTCGCCCCGGGAATTGGTGAACGCCATGTCGCCGCCCAGCGCGATGGCCGCGCCTTCCACCGGGGCCCCGGCATCGTCGTGCACGACGCCGCGCACGATGTAGCGTCCCATGCTCTGACCGGGACCGAGCTGCTGCGGCTGGACCCCGCCGAACGCCCCCATATACAGGAAGGTGCTACCCGAGGCCGAGTAATCCACCGCGCCGTCGGGCCGGACGTAGGTGCCGAGGCTGGTGGAATAGCGGCCCAGCTGGAGCCGCGCGGTGAGGTTGAGGGCGCTCCGGAACGGCTGGAACGGCTGGAACGGCTGATGCACGATCTGATAGTCCGCACCGAACTCGCCCAAGGCCGTGACCAGGTTGGCACCGAACAGAATCGTCGGATGATGGTCGTGCACCGAGAGCTGCTGCATGAGCCGCACCCGCGGCGAGACCCGCCACCGCAGGGTCACGATCGGGGTCGTGCTGGAGGGGCGTCCGGACGGCCGGCTCTGCAGCAGGAACAGCTCGGCGTCGAGCCACGAGGTGACCTCCCGCCCGACCACGACGTACGAGCTCAGGTTGCTGAAGCCTTCGGAGTGCGAATCGTAGAGGCCTCCGGTCAAGCGGAGGTCGAGCACCCGGCCGCTGGCATAGGCCGAGTTGCCGGTCGCGCGCAGCGGTTCGCCGGCGCCCGCGGAGTCCTGCAGGAAGTGCTGCCGCGCCACGCCCAGCTGAAATGACGTGCCGACGTCATACGTGAGGGCGATGTTCTCCTTCTCGGATTCCGTCTGGGTCGGACCGGGGACATCGGCGCGACGGAAGCGATCGGGATTCCACGCGTAGAGCGCCTTGAGGCCCAGGCCGCCCCGGCGCGCGGTCACGGCGCCGGCGGCGTACGGGCTTCCGGCGCCGGCCCCCGCCACCAGCGCCGTGGTGAGGTCGGGCACGGGCTGCCACTGAATCCCCGGCATTACGGTCTGATGCTGGGCCAGCAGCAGGTTGCCGGTGAGCCGCACCGTGGGCGAGACCCGCCGCTGGACGAACAGCGCGCCCATGGGCTGCTCGATGCTCGTCGCCTGGAACGAGGGCGCCGCCAGGCTCGACGCGCTGGCTCCGGCAAAGGCGAGGTACGAGCCGCGCCCGTCGCCGCCGCCCAGGCTCGCGCCCTGGACCAGCAGGTTGTACCCGGTGCTGAACAGGTCGGTGGGGAACCGCATTACCAGCGCGTCGTTGCCCAGTCGCAGGGTATCCTTGCCGACCGCCGTTCGGAGGAAGGCGCCCGCCCGGAGGCCATCCTGATAGCCCAGGCCGATCCAGCCGTCCACGCCGCCGCGCCAGAAGTTCGCGGTGGCGCCGTAGCCGCCCACCAGCGAGGAGCCGCCGCCCTGCACCTCGACCACGGTCTGCGCGGCGCCTCGTGCCCACACGACGAACGCCGCCACGAACAACATGGCGGCGATGCGGGCGGCACGAGCGCGGAGTGACACGGGCTAGGGCGACGGTGTCGCGCTGAGGGACGTATCGAGGCTGAACTTGGCGAACCGCACCATCAGCCGGTCGGGCGCGCCGGGCCCGGGCCAGTCCAGGGTGGTCCATCGCACCATGTGGGGCAACAGCGGAAACCCCGCACCTGGCTGGCTCGTGACCTTGCCCGCCGACGCGGTCACTTCCTGCACCCGTCCGAGATTAGGGCTCAGGTTCTCCAGCTGCACCCGGACCTTGCCCGTGGCGGAGTCCACCCGGAAGGCGCGGATCGCGACCTGGTCCTTCCGGAGCGGCTCCTTCTGGTTCAGGTACACGACGTGAGGCAGGAGCAGGCGGAGATTGAGCCCGCTCTCGGTGCGGGCGCCGGTCATCGCACTCACGATGTTGAACCACGTCGGAAGGCTGTCGGCGGACGCCTCGTAGAAGACGGTGTAGGTCCCCCGCGGGGGAATGCGAAAGCTCATGGCGGAGAGCTTGATGTGGACCCGGCTGGTGTCCAGCGGGGCGTCTTCCACCTCACCCTGCTCGCTTACGGTGAAGCCGTGGACCTCGAGCACGACGCTGAGCGGGAAGATGCTGGAGTTGATCAGCTGAAAACTGGAGCGGGCGCGTTCCTGGTACTCGGCGATGGGGGGACTGACGGTCTGGGCGGGGGCGGCGATCGGACGTGCGAGCACGAGGCACGCGAGCGTGCAGAGCACGACACTACCCCGGCGGCCGGGCCGCGTGGCCGACATGTGGCTGTTCAGGACTGCGCGCATAGCTCCTCATTGCGTGATGACCAGCAGGTTGAGAATTCCGGTGTAGCTCCCCGCCGGGAGCTCAGGGGCCCCGGTCAGGTCGATTCTCATCTGCAGATTGTCGCTTCGGCCGCCGATCGCGTTGGCACCGGCGATCGGCTGCGTGAACAGCACCAGCGTGCCGCCTGCCGCGCCCGCCACGGCGTTGCCCCCCGAGATCGGAGCTCCTACGAAGGGCGCGAATCCCTTGGGCCCGCCGCTCGGCACCCGGCCCAGGACGGCCGACGCCGGAATCGCGGCTGAGGCGGAGGCCAGCGCGCGAGCCGGCTGCTGGAAGTAGGCCACCAGCGAGACCGCGGCGGTCCGCTGGGGATCAACCTCCCATGCGGTGGTGACGGTGATCGGGGCGAAGTCGTTGGGCCCGATGACGAGGGTGCCTGGGAGGGTGGCCGAGGTGCCGGCGGGGAGCGAGAGACTCACCGAGGCGGCCTTGGTGGCCGTGAGTGCGACCGTGGCCGTGCCCGACGCGAGCCCCACCTGGGCGCGGAGCCCCGGCGCCCAGAGGGCGAGGGCGGCCACCACGGCCAAACCACGAATAATCGGGCACTGGCCGCAGCGGGCTGGCACGGACCTGACTCCTCAGGCGTGTCGGTCGGGTCGGGACACCTCTCGAGCTCAGGGTGAGTATCGCTCCCCGGCCATCCGGCCTTGAGGGGAGGAAGTGCCTATTGCGTAACGGCGCGGAGGTTGAGCGTGCCGGCGTAGGCTCCTATCGGCAGCGTCGGAATACCTACCAAGTTGATCTGCAGGTTGAGGTTATCGGTCCGGCTGGCCTTCTTGTTGACACCGCTGATGTTCTGCGAGAACAGCCGCAGGCTTCCGCCGGCGGTCCCGATCCCACCGACCGCGTTCTGCGTGATGGCCGTAAAGGTGACCGGCAGACCGGTGGTCATCTGGGCCAGCACCCGGCTGGACGGAATCTGAGTCGAGCCGTTCGACAGGGCCTGGGCCGGGGTCGTGAAGTACGCCATCAGATTCACCGTATTGGTCTGCCCCGGGTTCACATCCCACGAGGTCGTGATGACGACCGGAGTGGGGAAGTTGTTCACCGCATTGTCCGTGAGGCTCGGAATCGACTGCACGGCCCCCGAAGTGACGGTCACCGACAGCTGCGAGGTCTTGGTCACCGCGAGGGCGATCACGCGGGCCGCCGACACCGTACCGGCCTGCGCCTGCGCCTCCGTCACCCCGAACGCCAGCAAGGCGCCCGAAGCGAGGAGGCTCAAGCGAGGACGAACGCACCGGCCGACCCGGAAAGGCATCGAGTGTTACTGAACGACGGCCTGGACGTTGAGCGTGCCGGTGTAGGTACCCGCGGAGGTCGTCGGGAAGCCTACGAGGTTAAGGCGCAGGTTGAGCTGGTCGGTCCGGGTGCCCAAATAGTTGGCCACCGCCACGGCCTGGTTGAACAACTGGAGCGATCCGCCTGCGACGCCGACGCCACCCACCGCGCCACCGGTAAAGGCCGTGAACCCGCCGCCGTTGATGCCGCCCTCGACGTTGGTGGACGGGATCACCGCCGTGCCGTTCACCAGCGCGGACGCCGGGGTAGTGAACCAGCCGACGAGGTTGACCGAGGTGCCCGCGGTCAGGTTCCACGCCGTGGTCAGCCCGACGTTGGTGAAGTTGTTCACGTTGGAGTTGTCGGTAATGCTCGCGAGCGTCGCAGTGGCCGTGGTCGGGCTCACCGTCAGGGTCGAGTTCTTGGTAGCGTTGAGCGTCACCGTCGCGGTGTTCGACGTGAGACCGACCTGCGCCTGGGCGCTGGTGGCCGCGGCGAGGGCCAGGGCCGCGGCAACAGCCAGGGCGCGGTTCAGGGGGCGCTGCATCTTTTTGCTCCGGGCTAAAGGTTTGGGGGCGATCGTCCGATAACGGCCCACGGGCCTTAACGGGCTAGCGGGGCGGGGTTTACAAGACCTATGCCAACCGTGGCATTTTCTTCCACTGCGTAGGGTTTGTTGACGGCAAGAAGCCGGTCACCGATGGCGCTCGGTGCGGCAAGGTAAGGCGGGGCGGGGGATTAGCGCGCTAGGAAGCGGCTGCCGGCGAGGGGCACGACTGCCTGTCTAAGAGCGCGGCACTCGCCAAGCCGGGCCGAGTGCCGCGCTCGATACCGTCATATTGCGATGCGGTCATCCCCTGGGGCTACCGGTCCGAATCATCCTCGTCGTGATCGTGGCGGTCGGCATTGCGGTCGCGGCTGGCGTGGCCCGGCCGCACCAGGTGAATGGTGCCCTGGAAGGATTCCAACGAGACCTGGGCACTGCCGCCTCCGAGCGTGAAGCTGAACCGTCGGCCCTTGCGCGACTCCTTGAGCGGCACCGGGAAATCCGATTCGAAGTCGCCGCTGAAGGTGCTCACCATGACGGTGGCGCTCGCGCTCTCCGGGGCGGCGAGGGTGATGTCGCCGTTGTGGGTCGAGAGGACGTAGCGGCCGCCGCTTCGAATAGGCCCGTCGTAGCCCAGGTCGCCGTTCACTGTGGTGGCGCTGAGGCTCGTGGCGTCCACCCGCTGGAGTACCACGTCGCCGTTCACCGTCTCGGCCGTGATCTCCCCGCTCGACTCCGACACCCGGACCTCGTCGTTCACCGAGTGCACGTCGATCCGGCCCTTGGCGCCCCGGAGCTTGACCGAGCCCTGCACCGAGCGGAGCGAGACGGTGCCCTCGCCGCCGGCGACGTCCACCTCACCCTGCACGGTCTCGACATTGATGGGACCGCGCACGCCGTCCACCTTCACGTCGCTGTAGACCCCGGTGAGATCCAGACCCATCCAGGCCGGGACCGTGATGGTGTAGTCGATGCTGGCCGGCGGTCCGCGTCGCCCCTCGCT
>DASSMN010000459.1:0-7276 GCA_035688885.1 Gemmatimonadales bacterium | reverse complement strand
GCCAAGGGCATGAAGTTCGGTCTCTGGGTGGAGATCGAGAACGCGGGCGTCGAGTCGCGCCTGTTCCGGGAGCATCCGGAGTGGTGCCTGCCTTACGGCGGCAAGCCGTGGATCACCGCCAATCGCTGCCAGCTCGACTTCGCCAACCCGGCCGTGCGCCAATGGGCGAGCGCTACCGTGGACCGGCTGGTGACGCGCTACCGGCTCGACTGGATCAAGATCGACTACAACATTGACGTGGGCGACCGGTTCGACCCGGCGCGAACGGGTGAGTCGGGGCGGCGGCTCCATGACCATGTGACTGCCTACTACGCCTGGCTGGACAGCATCCGCGCCGCGCACCCCGACCTGGTGGTCGAGAACTGTTCCAGCGGCGGCCTCCGGCTCGACCTCGGCGTCATGGGGCATACCCACACGGCCTGGCTGTCCGACGTGGTGGATCCAAAGGCGTCGGTGCAGCTGGGCTATGGCTGCACGGTGCAGTTCGCACCCGAGGTGTGTAACCATTGGATGGTAGGCGACGCGGACAGCGGCGTGGTGGACTCGAGCAAGGCGCCGGGGTGGTGGGACTTCATGCTTCGGGTGCCCATGAACGGACAATTCGGCATCTCCGGGCGAATCCCGGAGTGGAGCGCGGCCGTCCGCCGGCGGGTCGCGGCCAACGTGGCGCTGTACAAACGGGTTCGCGGGACGATCTCGGGGGCGGATGTCTACCACCTCACGCCGCCACCCGACCGGAACGATCCAGCGCGATGGACAGCGCTGGAATACCTGCAGCCGGACAGCGGACGCGCGGTGGTGCTGGCCTATCGGCTGGGGAACAGCTCCGTGTCGGCAACCCTGCGGCTCCGCGGACTCCGACCGCAGGCGACATACGAGGTGACGGTGGACGGGCGTCGGCATGGCCTGGTCGCCGGCGGCCCACTCGCCGCACGCGGGCTCCGGATACGCCTGCCGGCCGCGTGGCGTGCGGCCGTGGTCGATTTGCGCCAGGCGCCGGCCCGCTGACGAGACCAACTGTCCCCCCCACGGGCACTACTGTCCTCCGCGGACGCATTTCGCCGGACTCGCCTCGATCAATCGCGACTCACCGCCGGACTCAGAGCTGGCATGTCCGATGCGGGAGATCGCGTCTCCATCGGGACGAAGCGCCGGCTCGCCGTGCCGGCAATGACGCCCGACCCTCATTTGTATCGGGAGAGTGTACCATGCGCAGCCTGCCGGCCCTTCTGGCGCTGCTCGTCACGTGGGGCGGGGCCGCTCCGCTCGGCGGACAGTCGTCCGACCCGCCGTCGCCGCCGCGAGTGGGCGTGCCGTTCGGACCCTTTGGCCTGTGGCAGAGAACGGAGCGGAGAGAGACGGCAGTCCCGTTCACCGCAAGCCAGAATTTCACCTCGCCCGAGACCGTAGTCTCGCTCATCGACAACGCACGTGCCGCCAGGCAGTCGCTCATCCTGGTGCTCACCGGCGGCAACATGGGCCAGTACAGCAGCGACGGGGCCTTCGATCTCGCCAAGTGGGAGCGAAGGATCGACCAGTACAACACCCCGGCCATTCGCGATGCCATTGCGGCCGGCGTGGCGGACGGCACGGTGATCGCCAACTCGCTCATCGACGAGCCCGAGCACAAGAAGTGGGGCCCGTCCATGAACAAGGCCGTCATCGACTCGATGGCGGCCTACGCCAAGATCGACTTCCCCACCCTGCCGATGGGGCCCAGCCACGGACCCAATGGGTACTACCAGTGGCACCCCGACGAGCGGTACCGGGTGGTGGACTACGTGCTCAACCAGTACAACTGGCGGATCGAGAAGGGCAACATCGCCGCGTGGCGCGACAAGGTCCTGGCGCAAGCCCGGCGCGACGGTGTGGCCGTCGCGTTCAGCCTCAACATCATCGACGGCGGCGAAACGGGGTCGAAGGATGGGAGCTGGACCTGTCCCGAGGGCACCTCGGCAGGACACGGGACCAAACAGCCGAACTGCCGGATGACGGCGTCGCAGATCCGCGACTGGGGCAAGCTGATCGGCCCTTCGGGTTGCGCGTTGATGATGTGGCGCTACGACGAGACCGCCATGTCCAAGCCGGATAACCAGCAGGCCATGCAGGACGTGGCCGCCGCGCTGGCCAAATTGCCGCGGCGTCCGTGCACTCGACCCGGTGCGTAGGCGTTGCGTTTCGGCGTCAGGCTGGTGCTCCACGGCCACACTGCGCCTGAGATCGTCGGACGTGCTCGACAGTCGCCGTCACTAGCGGGGCCACGCGGCGAATCGTATATCTGGACCGTGCAGACACTCATTCATCTCCTCGTGCTCTACTTCGAGTACTCCGTGGTCACGCTGGCCCTCGGCGCGATCGTGGCCCTGGGCCTCTGGTTCTGGCTCGGCCTCTCCTCGTTCGCCAAGAGCGCCCGCAACGATCTGTAAGCGGCACGCCCCGCCAGGCCAATGTGACATCAGGCACAGCCCCACCGGCCATCGCCCGCGATGCTTGCCCCGGAACTCGGCAGGCGGAGCATGGCGTATCGCTGGTGGTGGTTGGCTCTCATGGTGACAACGGCTCGAGGCGTGGACGCGCAGCAGTGGGCCTATCTGTTCGCGTCGAGCCGAAGCGGGGGCAAGTAAGAGCCGGCAGCGCCGGGCGAGCTCATGTCCGGCCCGGCGCACGGCGCGGCGCCGGTGGGTGGCGATATATTTGAGCGACTCCCGGAACCGACTCCAGCCACGGAGTGCGCATGCGCAGGCTCTCGCTCGCTCTCACGCTCGCCCTTGCTCCCGCCGCTCTCGCCGCCCAGCAGACGCCGTCGGCGAGCCATACCGCTCCCCTCGAGGTCGGCGCCGTGGCGCCCGACTTCACCCTGCCGGGCGCCACCCGCTATGGCGTGCTGGCCAGGCCGATCCACCTCTCGGACTTCAAGGGCAAGACGGTGGTGCTGGCGTTCTTCTTCAAGGCCCGCACCAGCGGCTGAACTGTCCAAATGAACGCGTACCGTGATCAGTACGCGACGCTCTTCAAGAACGGCCGCGGCGTGGTGCTCATCGCCATCAGCGCCGACCCCGACACGGCCCTCGCCTCGTGGGCGCGGGACTCGGAGTTTCCCTTCCTGTTCGCGAGCGACACCGCGACGGCGGTCGGAAAGCAATACGGGGCGCTGGCCAGCCGGCCCGGACTCACCAATCGCAACCTTTTCATCGTAGGGCCGAACGGGAAGATCACCTACCGGGCGACGCCGTTCCGGGAGGTGGATCCGACGGCGTACAAGGAGCTGGGCGCGGCGGTCAACCGCGCGAGCTGAGACGACAGGGCGTCGGTTCGGGCCGGGCGAAACCGGCGCCTCCCTTCCTTATCCTACGGCATGTGCATCACGACCGCCTTCGCCAGCGCGATCGCCTTCGGTTTGACCGAGGCCGGCGCGGCGGGCTTGACCGCGTCCACCTGCACCAGTCCGTCGTTCTTGCCCTTTCGAAAGTAGACCACCGGACCTCGCCCGCCCTCGCAGGTCTCGACGTAGGCATCGTCACCCACCCCCGACACGGGCTCGCGCGCGCAGCCCGGCCGCGCCTTGAATCCGCGAGTCGCCTCGGTGTACCCCTTCTTGCCGTTGGACGGGATCAACACCACGCTGATCATCGGCAGGGTCTGATCGAACGGCTCGCCCCACTGGCACGACGCGCCACCGCCGGCACCCTGCCCCATGTCGTCGCCGGGTGACGGCCCGTCGTAGGCCTGGCCGGTGGCCTGCTTGAGATCGGCCGCGGTCAGCAGGGCGCAGGCAGGGTTGCCGGTGGCCTGCGCTTGGAGGCCGGAAGCGCCGCCCGCGCCGAACAGGATCAGGCCGACCGGCGCCATCGCTCGCATCCACTTGTGCATGCGTCTACTCCCTCGTTGCGGTGCTCGGGTCAAGACCAGCGTGGTAGCGCTCTCTGGGAACGCGCCAAATGGCCCCACCGCGCCTCAAGCCGGCGGAAGGGTGGTGATGCCCGACCGCACCCCGTTCGCCGATCCGGCGGCGGCGAGCAGCCGACCGATCTCCGCCCACAGCCGTTCCGCCGCTTCCCGCGATTGCGCCACGGCCGTTGCCGCCTCGTTCGGCCCGACACCCTGGCGTCCGTCAGTACGTTCGGCGTGCATGATCGCCTCCTTCCAGCTGGGCATGGGCCTGCGCGTCCTCCACCCGGATCGCCACTGCCTTGATATCGAAGGTGACCCGATCCGCCACCTTCACCGTGCCACCCGGACCGCCGCTGAACGGTTTGATGCCGAAGTCGGACTGTTTGATCGAAAACATGGTGGCAGCCTCCAGCGTATCGAGGCCCACCCGGGCGACCACGTCGATCGGCACCTCGCGCGTCTGTCCCGTCAGCGTGAGCGCGGCCACGATGTGAAACCCGTCCGGGCTCGGTGTGACCTGCCGCGAGACCAGCCGGATCTCGGGATACTCCGCGGTCCTGAGCACGCTGGTGCGCATGGACTCGGTGACCTTGCGGATCTCCGCGGTGTCGGGCGGCGTCAGAACCTCGAGGCTGTCGCTGCTGACCGTGATCTCGAGGTGCGAGCTCGAGGGCCGGGCCGGGTAGTACACCACCTCGCCCGCAAATCCACGAGCCTCGATCGTGTGCGCGTGGCCGGCGAACCCGAACAGGCCCGCCTTCCCCGTCTTCACCTGCAGATGGCTGCTCCCGGCCAGCCGATAGACCACCGAGTCCCTCGCCTCGAGCCCGGAGTCGATGGCCGGCACCAGCGCAGGCGAGGCGGCGGAGTCCGCGATGGTCCGCCGAGCACCATAGGGATCGGGTTGCTGGGCCGCCGCCGCGGTTCCCAGCCCGCAGAGAACGAGCACGTTCAGCAGGCAGGTGGCTCGCAGGTTCGTGTGCATCGTCGCGCTCCGGTACGGTTCAGGATCCAAGGCTTTGCCGGATCACCACCCGGCCCGTGGCGGCATCCGCCGCGGCCGCGTAGACCTCGCCGGTGATGGCGAGGCGATCCGTCAGCTGCCATGCCGCGCCGCCGAACAGGGCGACGCGATCGAGATTCACGGCGACGCGAGTCCGGTCGGTGTCGCCGAACTGATTGGTGAAGTTCACCTGGAAGCGCGGCTCCAGCCGGTTGTATCCAGAGCCCAGGTACGGCCGCAGTCGCCCGCGGGCCATCGCCCAGCCCACGCTCAGGTCCACGCCCATGATGTTGGGCGAATAGCGATCGTCCGACAGCTTGCCGTCGAAGCACTCGCTGACCGGGTCGCCGAGCTCGTCGCGATCGCAGGTCACCGGCGCATGGACCGACCCGAACGTCGCATGCGCCCGGACCGTCGCCGCGAGACCGTCCCGATGACCGACGCTCTCCATGAGCGCGACGCCGAACAGGTTGGCCTTGACACCGTTCACCCGGACCGGCGGAATCCACGACGCTTCCAGCGCCAGGCCGTGCGGCAGCGGCACGGCGACGCGTGGCCGCGCCAGCGCCGGCAGCACGTCGGTATGCTCCGGCCCCTTGCCCGGACGGCAGATGGTCGGCGTGGCCGTCGCCGGATCCACCCCGGGCACGCGCGCTGCCTCGATGCCGAGCGTGACGCGGCTCGGGCCGCCCGGCGCGGCACCCGGGCTGAACACCGCCGGGACCGAGAGGATGGCCAGCGTCTTCGCCTCGTTGGACGACCCTCCCGGCCGGCACTCGCCGGTTTGCGCGGCGAGCCCGGACGGAACGTCAACCGCCACCAGTCCGACGACCAGCAGGCGCATCCAGGCCCGCGCGCTCATCGCGCGACGACCACCACGACGCCGGTCATCAGGCTGCCGTGAACGGCGCAGTTGTACCGGTAGGTCCCGGGCGTAGTGAAGGTCTGCTGGTACGTGCTGCCGCTCCCGCTCTGGATGGCGCTACTCGCGAAGCTCGGTGTCGAGATCGACTCCACGCTGTGCGGCACCGAGCCGGTGTTGCCCCATCTCCAGGTCACCGTGCCACCGGCCGCGATGGTGTCGACGGCGGTGTTCACCGAGCCGTTCCGGTCGCTGCGGAAGAAATCGTTGCCGACGGTGACCGCCACCGCGGTGGCGACCGGGCCGCCGCCGCTCCCGCCGCCCACGTCGCCGCCACTGCCGCTGCCGGTGCCGCCGCCCGTACCGCCGGCCGTACCGCCGCCCGTACCGCCGCCCGTACCGCCGGTGGTCGGGTTGGTTCCCGGATCAGTCGCCATCGATCCACCGCCGCACCCGGCGATCAGAGCCGTGATCACCATCGCCTGTATCAGTCGCATTCCACGCATGTCGCGCTCCCTGACGAGTTGTCGCGCCGTTCCCTTCATGGCGCCGACAATGTCGCGAGCCGCCGAGGTCGCCACCATTAGCGCCTGGGGGAGTCCTCCTCCTTTCGGTTCGGGGAGCCAACACCCCTCCAGGGTGGGAGTGCGCATACCTCCGAGGAACGGTGTGGGGTCCTCGGCGGGGCATTCTGTCCCATTCTGTCGGGGAAGTTGATCCGAACGGGAGAGCAGGAAGTCGGGACGATGAGTCATTGGCGCGGCCGCTCCCGGCGCGCAAGATCCTGTCGCGCTACTCACCTATCCAGGAGGTCATCATGACCGGCTCTACCCGTATCGCGGCGCTTCGATACTCGATGATCGGCGTTGGCGCGATCTTCATCTTCGGCATCCAGACGCTGGCGTGGGTCTGGCCCAGCGGCTGGAGCTGGGGAGTCGGCCATTCGCATTACTGGCCGATGATCCTCGGCGTCTACGCAACGCTCGGGATGTTCCTGATCCTGGGGTCGCGCGACCCCCTGGCCAACCGGAGCCTCATCTGGTTCACGGTGTGGTCCAGCGTGGTTCACTCGCTGGTCATGGCGGGGAGCGCGCTGATGGACCCGACGGAGACGGGTCACCTCATCGGGGACGTGCCGGCCCTGCTGGTAGTGGCCATTGCGCTCGGCGTCGTGGCGCGCCGGGCGGAGACGGAGACCGCGGTCACCAGGCTGCAAGCTCGCCGCGCCGCCTGAACCAGCTGCAGTATGGGCGCGCCGCCATCAGGAGTCACAATCTCCTGGCGGCGGCGCGTTTTCCCACACCGCCAACCCGCTGACCTGCCGCACGTTGGCTCTCGTGATTCCCAGGTGATTCCAGCGTGACCGCCCGCCCGTAGACTCGGCGCGTTCCTGAAGTCGTCGCCTCGACTCACCTGCACGGGACCGCCGGTCCCAAGGAGCCAAGATGCTCTCCCTTGATGCCCAGGCCGGGCTGTCACGGCCACTCCGCACGCTGGTTCCCACCATCCTGATGGCCGGT
>DASSMN010000397.1:0-9778 GCA_035688885.1 Gemmatimonadales bacterium | reverse complement strand
CCGGTCCTACATCGGCCTGGGGTATGCCGGCACGTTCACCCCCCAGGTGGTGCAGCGCAACGTGCTTGAGAACCCCGGCTGGTATACGGCGTACACGCCGTATCAGGCCGAGATCGCGCAGGGGCGGCTCGAGGCGCTGCTCAACTTCCAGACCATGGTGTCCGACCTGACCGGACTGCCGATCGCCAACGCGTCGCTGCTGGACGAGGCAACCGCGGCGGCGGAGGCCCTGCATCTCACCCACGCCGTGAGTGCGCAGCAGGAGCCGCCGGTCTACCTTGTGGACGAGTATTGTCACCCGCAGACGATCGCGGTCGTGCGCACCCGGGCGGAGGCGCGCGGCATACGGGTGGAACTGGGCGAGCCCGAGACGTTCAGCTTCGGCCCGGGGGTGATCGGCGCCCTGGTGCAGTATCCCGCCACGGACGGGGCCATCCGCGACTTCCGGAGCCTCTGCGAGCGGGCCCACACGGCGGGCGCGCTCGTCACGGCGGCCACCGACCTGCTGAGCCTCACCATGCTCACGCCCCCGGGGGAATGGGGCGCCGACATCGCGGTGGGCAACAGCCAGCGGTTCGGAGTGCCGATGGGGTACGGCGGGCCGCACGCGGCCTTCTTCGCCACCAAGGAAGCCCACAAGCGGTTCCTGCCCGGGCGCATCATCGGCGTGTCCCGCGACCGGGACGGACGGCCGGCCCTCCGCATGGCGCTCCAGACCCGCGAGCAGCATATCCGCCGCGACAAGGCCACCAGCAACGTCTGCACCGCCCAGGTGCTCCTCGCCGTGATGGCGGGCATGTACGCGGTGTATCACGGGCCGGGCGGGCTCCGGCGCATCGCCGAGCGGGTGCACGCCCGCACGGTCACGCTGGCCAACGCGCTGCGCCGGCTGCGCTACCGGGTGGTGCACGACTCCTTCTTCGACACCATCTGCGTGGAAGTGCCCGAGTGGGCCCTGCCTCGGCTGTTGGACGCCGCGCGGGCCCGGATGATCAACCTGCGGCCGCTCCCGCCCACCCGGCTGTGCATCGCGCTCGACGAGACGGTGACCCTGGGCGACCTGGCCGATCTGATCTCGGTCTTTTCGCTCAACGAGGCGCTGCCGTTCATGCTGGAGGACATCGGCCAGCACGCCGATCGCGCCATTCCGGCCACGCTCGAGCGGCAGTCGGCTTATCTCAGCCATCCGGTCTTCCATCTGCACCACTCGGAGACCGAGATGCTGCGCTACCTCAAGCGGCTGGAGGCCCGCGATCTGTCGCTCACCAGCGCGATGATCCCGCTCGGCTCGTGCACCATGAAGCTCAACGCCACGACCGAGATGATGCCGGTGAGCTGGCGTGAGTTCAACCGGCTGCACCCGTTCGCGCCGCGCGACCAGGCGGCCGGCTACGACCTGCTGTTCAGCCAGCTCGAATATCAGCTGGCGGAGATCACCGGCTTCGCGGCCGTGTCGCTGCAGCCCAACGCCGGGTCACAGGGCGAGTACGCCGGTTTGCTGGTGATCCGGGCGTGGCACCACTCCCGCGGCGATCGCCACCGGACGACCTGCCTCATTCCCATGTCCGCGCACGGCACCAACCCCGCCAGCGCGGTGATGGCGGGCATGCAGGTCGTGGTGGTGAAGAGCGACCAGCACGGGAACGTGGACGTGGCCGACCTCGAGGCCAAAGCCCAGGCCCACCGGGACACGCTCGCCGCCCTGATGGTGACCTATCCTTCGACGCACGGTGTGTTCGAGGGCTCGATCCGGGAGATCTGCCGCATCGTCCACGAGCACGGCGGGCAGGTCTACATGGACGGCGCCAACATGAATGCGCAGGTCGGCCTGTGCCGGCCCGGCGACATCGGCGCCGACGTCTGTCACCTGAACCTGCACAAGACGTTCTGCATCCCCCACGGCGGCGGGGGACCGGGCATGGGGCCGATCGGGGTGGCCAAGCACCTCGCGCCGTTCCTCCCCGGGCACCCGATCGTCGATCTGGATCATGACCAGGCCTGCGGCACCGTCAGCGCGGCGCCCTGGGGCAGCGCGGCGATCCTGCCGATCTCGTGGGCGTATATCGCACTGATGGGCTATGACGGCCTGACCGAGGCGACCAAGATCGCGATCCTCAACGCCAACTATATCGCCCGGCGGCTCGAGCCCCACTACCACGTGCTCTACACCGGCCCCCACGGCCTGGTCGCGCACGAGTGCATCATCGACACCCGCCCGTTCAAGGCGACGGCGGCGGTGGACGTGGAGGACATCGCCAAACGAATCATCGACTACGGCTTTCACCCGCCGACGGTCTCGTTCCCGGTGGCCGGCACGCTCATGATCGAGCCGACGGAGAGCGAGTCGAAGGAGGAGCTGGACCGATTCTGCGATGCCATGATCGCGATCCGCGAGGAGATCCGTGAGATCGAGGATGGACGCGCCGACCGGGAGCACAACCTGCTCACCAACGCCCCGCACACGCTGGAGCAGGTGATCGCCGACAGCTGGAACCGCCCGTATCCGCGGGAGCGGGCCGCGTATCCCTCGCGCGCCATGCGCGAGCACAAGGTGTGGCCCACCGTGGGACGGATCGACAGCGCGTTCGGGGACCGGAATCTGGTGTGTGTGTGTCCGGCGGTGGAGACGTACGAGTAGCGCCGACGGTCGACAGTGCGATAGGGCGATAGGGCGGCCACGCGATAAGGCATCCGGCGCCGCGACCCATGGGTCGCACACCGGATGTGCCCCCGCCCTCCATCGGCCCGGCCCTGTAACTCGGTTGTCCTATCCTCCTATCCTCCTATCGCCCTATCGCCGTATCGGCCTCATGACCTACTACCTCTGGCCTTCCGCCCTGCCGCGCCCCGGCTGGCTCAACATGGCGATCGACGCCGCCCTGCTCGAGCGCGCCCAGGCCGGCGAGCGGTGGGTTCGGCTGTACGCCTGGGAGCCCACGCTCTCGTTCGGGCGGCACGAGCCCGTCGACCGCCGCTACGACTCAAGCATCATTGCGGACCTCGGCTTGGCCGTCGTGCGGCGGCCGACTGGGGGCCGAGCGGTGTGGCACGCGGACGAGCTCACCTATGCCCTGGCGGCGCCGGTGAACGAGGTGGGCTCCCTGCCGGAGGCCTATCGCCGGGTGCACGAATGGCTGCGCGACGCGCTTCGTACACTCGGCGCCCCGGCCGAGTTGGCACCGAGGACGCGGACCGTCGGCGTCGATGCGGGGGCATGCTTCGCTTCATCCGCGGGCGGCGAGGTGGTGGTGGGCGGGCGCAAGGTGGTCGGCAGCGCCCAGCTCCGGCAGGGCACGGCGATGCTTCAACACGGCAGCATCCTGCTCGACGGTGACCAGGCACTCGTCGCGCGGGTGACCCGCGGCGGTGTGCCGACGGACCGCTCGATGACGCTCCGGCAAGCCGTTGGCCGCCCAGTTACGTGGCAGGAGGCCGCCGTGGCGGTGCGCGAGAGCGTGCGGGCGGCGTGGGGCACGGCCGTGGCGCCCCCGCCCGCGCTCGTCGACCAGCTGCTCGCTCGCGCCGCGGCCACAGGCGCACGCTACCGCTCGGAGCGCTGGATATGGGCCGGAGCCACCGCCGGCTGACTCGCCCGCACGACCCTGCTACATTCTGATCATCCCCCCGCATCGCTCACTTCGGAGCCGCCATGGCGCGCTGGACGCTCGGAACATGGCTCGGCGCTGGCCTCGCCCTGACCACGCTGGTCGCCGGCGCGCGTGGCGCGCACGCGCAGGACTCGCGGGATCCATCCCGGCTGGTCATTCTCACCGGCGGCGAAGCTTTCGCCCCGGTGCCGACCCTCAATGAGGGTGCGCAATCCGCGACCGTCAACACCGACGTGGCCGACCAGATGTTCCTCCACCTGGCCGACCTGGGCCCGACCCTGCTGACGGCCGGCGACCGCGGCTTCGAGCCCCGCCTCGCGCGGAGCTGGACCCGGCGCGATTCGGTGACGCTGGTCTTCGATCTCGATCCCCGCGCCTTCTGGCAGGACGGGGTGCCGGTGACGGCGCAGGACGTGGTGTTTACCCTCGATCGGGCCCGCAATCCGACCCTGGCCCCCAAAGCCTCCCGGCTGCTCCGCCGCATCGTCGGGGTGACGGCTGAGGGCGAGCACCGAGTGGTCATCCGGTACGCCCGCCCGTACGGCGAGCAATTGTATGACGCCGTTTTCCACGCCGCGCCGTTGCCGGCTCACCTGCTCGCGAGGATTCCTCCCGAGAGCCTGGCCACGTCCTCCTTCGTCCAGGCGCCGGTGGGCAACGGGCCCTATCGTTGGGTGCGCCGGGTGCCGGGGCAGTTCATCGAGCTCGAGGCCAACCCGCGCTTCTTTCTGGGCGCGCCCGCCATTCGCCACCTGTTCTTTCGCTTGGCGTCTGATCCCCAGGCGAGCCTCAACCTGCTCCTGGGTGGCGAGGGTGACGCGATGGAATCCGTCCCTGCGCCGCGGACCAACGTCGCTCGCGTGACCGCGCAGCGAGACCTGCGGGTCGTGCCGTATCCCTCCTCCAGCTTGGGATTCCTGCTCTTCAATCAGCGGGATCCTCGCGACACCACTCGGCCTCATCCGATTCTGAGCGATCGCGACGTGCGACGCGCCATCGGCCTCGCGCTCGACCGGGCCGGCATGGTCCGCTCGACGTTCGGCAACCTCGCGGAGGTGCCGTTCGGCCCGGCTTCACCGCTACTCTGGATCCGGCATGGCGCTCCGGCGGCGGCACGCCAGAACGTTCCGGAGGCGCGCCGCCTGCTGCGCGCGCGCGGCTGGATCGACCGCGACGGCGATGGCACGCTCGACAAGGACGGCACACCCCTGGCCCTCACGCTGATCCTCCCGTCCAGCAGCCCCTTCCGGGTGCAGCTGGCGCAGATTGTTCAGGCCCAGCTCCGCGAGGTGGGGGTGCGCCTCGAGTTGCAGACGCTCGAGTACCAACTGTGGAACGAGCGTCGCAGCGCGGGACACTTCGACATCGATTTCGCGGGGACCAGCCAGGACCCTTCCCCGAGCGGCCTGGCCCAGGGCTGGTCGTGCGGCGGCGGTACCAACGTCGCCCACTACTGCGATCCCCGGGTGGACTCCCTGATCGAGACGGCCACCCTCGCCACCTCCGACGTTCAGCGCGCCTGGCAAGCCGTCCTGCGGCAAATCGAGGACGACGCCCCCGCGGTCTTCATGTACGCCCCGACCTTCCTCGCGGTGGTTCCCCGCCGATTCACCAACGTGCGAATCCGCCCGGAATCGCTCTGGCTGAGCCTGCGCGAGTGGACGCTGGCCGGCGCGTCCAGCCGGCCGGCCGGCAACTGACGTGCGGCGCTGGCTGCTGCGACGGAGTCTCCAGGCCGCGCTGACCCTCGCGATCGCCCTGATCCTGCTGTTCCTGCTGGTGCATGTCCTTCCCGGCGATCCGCTGGCCCGTGAAGGCGATCGCGCCCTCACACCACAACAGCTCGAAGCGCTGCGCGCGAGGTACGGGCTCGACCGCCCCCTGGCCAGCCAGCTCTTCGTTTTCCTCGGGGGCATCGCCCGAGGCGACCTCGGCGTCTCCATCCAGTACGGCCGTCCGGTGACCGGCCTCCTGCTCGAGCGGCTGCCCGCCACCCTCCTGCTCGGCGGCGCGGTGCTGCTGCTCAACTTCACCCTCGGTGTCTGGTTGGGCGTGAGGCAGGCGGTCCGGAAGGACAGCCGGGAGGATCGCTGGATCACGACGCTGTCGCTCGCCGGGTACGCCATGCCTTCGTTCTGGCTCGGGCTGGTGCTGGCCGGGCTCGTGGGGGTGCGGTGGCGGCTGCTGCCATCAGGCGGCATGCGCGACCCGCTGGGCCCCGACGGCTTCGGGGCCACCACGCTGGATGTATTGCGGCACCTGATCCTGCCCGTCGTGACGCTCTCGGCCGTAAGCATCGCGGCCACCATCAGGTACCAGCGGAGCGCCATGCTCGAGGTACTTCGCCTTCCTTATATAGTGACGGCCCGCGCCAAGGGACTTCCCGAGGGCAAGGTCGTCTGGGGACACGCCTGGCGGAACGCCCTGTTTCCGGTCCTGACGCTGCTCGGGCTGTGGCTCCCGATCCTGGTCAGCGGATCTGTGTTCGTCGAATCGGTGTTCGCCTGGCCCGGGCTCGGCTCCCTCGCGATCGCGGCGGTCGGCGGGCGGGACTACCCCCTCCTGATGGGTGCGGGGGTTCTGGTGGCCGGCATGGTCGTCCTCGGGACGCTGCTCAGCGACGTGGCCTACGCGGTGCTCGACCCCCGAGTCCGAACTTCGTGAGCCTCATCGGAGAAGCGCTTCGGGCAGCCTGGCGAACGCCGCGGGGCCGGGCGGGCCTCGTGTTCCTCGGTTTTCTCGTGCTGCTGGCGCTGTTCGGTCCGCTGCTCCTTCCCGACCCCGCGCGGCAGTTCGACCTGGATGCGCTGGCGGCCGTGGGGCCCAGCGCCGACCATCCATTCGGGACCGACCAGCTGAGCCGAGACGTGCTGTCACGCGTCGTGAGCGGCGCGCGGATCTCGCTCGCCGTCGCCGCGCTGGCGGTGGGGCTTTCGATGACGCTCGGGGCCGGCGTCGGGCTGGTGGCCGGCTATTGGGGCGGCGCGGTGGACGCCGTGCTCATGCGCGTCGTCGATGGCGCGCTCGCCATTCCGCGGCTGTTCCTGCTCATGGTCGTGCTGGTGGTCCCGGACCGGGTACCCTTGCTCGCGTTGATCCTGCTCATCGGCACCACCGGCTGGTTCGCCACCAGCCGCCTCGTGCGCGCGGAGGTGCTGCGCCTCCGCGAGGAGACGTTCGTGCGCGCCGCCGAGGCGCTGGGCGCGTCCCGGCGCCGGATTATCTTGCGTCACCTGCTGGTGAATGCCGCCGGTCCGCTCCTGGTGACGGCGACACTCGGCGTCGGCGACGTCATCCTCCTCGAGTCAGGCCTGTCGTTCCTCGGCCTCGGTGTCCAGCCGCCGACACCTTCGTGGGGCGGCATGATCCTGGACGGCCGCGTGGCCATCGAGGCCGCGCCGTGGATCAGTATCTTCCCGGGTGTCGCCATCGTGCTCACCGTACTGGCCACCAGCCTGGTGGGCGATGCCCTGCGCGACGCCTTCGACCCCCGAGGCGCATGACCCGAGTGCTCGACGTCCGCGACCTGCGCGTGTCGTTTCCCGCGCCCGACGGCCACCGGTTCTTCCCGGTGGACGGGGTGAGCTTTACGCTGGATCGCGGCGAGACGCTGGCGCTGGTAGGCGAATCCGGCTGCGGCAAGAGCCTCACCAGTCTGGCCCTGCTGCAGCTGGTGCCGCCGCCCGGGCAGGTGGAGCCCGGCAGCACCATCCGCCTGGGCGACACCGACGTGCTCGCGCTCCGGGGCGAGGCGCTGCGTCACATTCGAGGCCGGCGGATCGGCATGATCTTCCAGGACCCGATGACCAGCCTGAATCCGGTTTTCACCGTCGGCGACCAGATCGCCGAGGGGGTCCGCGCCCACCTGCCGGTCTCGCGGGCGGAGGCGCGGGAGCGGGCCCGCGCGCTGTTCCAGGAAGTCGGCATTCCCGACCCGTCGGCCAGGCTCGACGCGTATCCCCATCAGCTGAGCGGCGGCATGCGCCAGCGGGTCATGATCGCGATCGCCCTCGCCGCCGAGCCCGAGATCCTGGTGGCCGACGAACCGACCACCGCGCTGGACGTCACGGTACAGGCCCAGATCCTCGAAGTGCTCGATCGCCTTCGCCGAGCGCGCGGTATGGCGGTGCTGCTGATCACGCACGACCTCGGCATCGTTGCCGGACGGGCGGACCGGGTGGCGGTGATGTATGCCGGACAGATCGTGGAAGAGGCGCCCACGGCCGAGCTGTTCGCCCACCCCTCCCATCCCTACACCCAGGGACTGTTCGCCTCGGTGCCCCGGATTTCCGGCCCGGTCCATCGGCTCACGCCGATCGGGGGCACCGTGCCGCCGCCCACCGCGTGGCCGGCCGGCTGCCGATTTCGGCCGCGGTGCCCGCAGGCCTTCGAGAAGAGCCAGCTTCCGCCCGAGCTGCTGATGGTCGGCCCCGACCATCGGATGCGGTGCTGGCTGGCCGAAGGGAAGGTCCCGCGTGACTAGCCCGGCGGCGCCGCTGGTCTCGGTGCGGGATCTGACCAAGCACTACACCGCCGGCGGACTGTTCGCCAAGGCGCCGCCGGTCCGCGCGGTGGAGCAGGTGTCGTTCGACGTGGAGCGGGGCGAGACGCTCGCGCTGGTCGGCGAGAGCGGCTGCGGCAAGTCCTCGGTCGGGCGCACCATCCTGCGGCTGCAGGAGCCGACCAGTGGCCGGGCAACCTTCGACGGCGCCGATGTCTTCACGCTCGATCGGACGTCGCTCCGACGACTGCGGCGCCGGATGCAGATCATCTTCCAGGATCCCTACGGCAGCCTCAATCCGCGCATGACCGTCGGAGCGGCGGTGGCCGAAGGCATCCAGATTCACGGCCTGGCCCGCGGGGCGGAGGTGGGGCGGCGCGTCGCGGGGCTGCTCGAGGAGGTCGGACTGGATCCCGACTTCGCTCGCCGCTACCCCCACGAGTTCAGCGGCGGCCAGCGGCAGCGGATCGGGATCGCGCGTGCGCTCGCGGTCGAGCCCAGCTTCATCGTGTGCGACGAGCCGGTGTCGGCGCTCGACGTCTCGGTCCAGGCGCAGGTGTTGAACCTGCTGGCCGACCTGCAGCGCGATCGCGGCCTCTCCTATCTCTTCATCGCTCATGACCTGGCCGTGGTCCGCCAGATCGCCCGGCGCATCGCCGTCATGTACCTGGGCCGCATCGTGGAATCCGGACCCACCGAGCCGCTGCTGGCGTCCCCCCGACATCCCTACACCGTGGCGCTGCTCTCCGCCGTGCCCGAGCCCGATCCCACGCGCCGCCGCTCGCGAATCGTGCTCGGTGGCGACGTGCCCAGCCCGTCGGCCCCGCCTCCGGGCTGCCCGTTCCACACCCGGTGCTTCCATCCCGCCATGAATGAGCGGTGCCGTACCGAGCGACCCCTCCTCCGCCCGGTGGGGGACACGATGGCCGCCTGCCACTACGCCGAAACCACGCCCGCCGCGGCACCGACACCACCCCCGACAACGTGAAGGCCGGATGGTCGCACCACCCGTCGCGGCCGTGAGTGTCGTCACTGCTCCCGCCGCCGGCGTGCCGCACCTTATCCCCGCAGTCCCGACTCTGACTACGAGGATAAGATGCGAGACGACAAGGATATGGCCACCGAGGGCATGAAGGACCAGCTCAAAGGTGCCGCCAAGCAGGCCGAGGGCCGGGTGCGTGGTACAGTCGGCGCGGCCACCGGCGATACGAGCGAGCAGATCAAGGGAAAGGCTCAGGAGATCAAGGGCAAGGTTCAGCAGGGAATCGGGAAGGCCAAGCAGCGCAGCGATCCGAATCCTGGGGTGGACGACGAGTAGCGCGTCCATCGCCGGAGTTATTCCGGAGCGCAGGTAATCCGAGTGGAATGAAGGAGCCGAGCATCAGCCCGGCTCCTTCATTTTTTTGGCGCGGGCTGATGCTCAGGGTGCTTCGCGCCGCGTTGGCCGTGTCCCCTCCCGGCCTGTCCACGGGCGACCCAGCTACGGTTAACGCACCCGCACCAGCACCGGTATGATCCATCCCGGCAGCAGCGTCTTCACTTCGAGCCTGAGATCGCCACGCGCGCGGGGCGTGTACTCGAAGTCCGCGGTCTCCCCCGGGCCGGTGAGCAGCCATGCCGGTCGGGCGCCCCGCTGTGACAGCGGGAGATCCGCGCCATCCTTGGCGAC
>DASSMN010000209.1:0-3001 GCA_035688885.1 Gemmatimonadales bacterium | reverse complement strand
GCTGCGCGCGAGCGCCTCCGTCTCCGCCGCGGCGCGGACCAGGCCGAGCCCGTCGCGCAGCCACTGCACCGCGGCGCCGGCCACGAAGACGCTGCCCTCGACGGCGTAGGCCGGCTCGCCCCGCGGTCCGCAGGCGGCGGTCGCGAGCACGCCTTCGCGGGCCGCCGGCAGCTCCTGCCCCCGGAACACCAGGAGAAACGCCCCGGTCCCGTAGGTGTTCTTCGCCAGTCCTTCACTGCAGCATCCCTGGCCGAACAGCGCCGCCTGCTGATCACCCGCCAGCCCCGCGATAGGCATGGCGAACCCCAAGTGCGACGCCTCGACCTCGGCCACCGTCTCGGCCGAGCCGACGATGCGCGGCAGGCATTCCTGCGGCACGTCGAACAAGGCGAGCAGCTCAGGGTCCCAGATCCGGCGGCGGAGATCGTAGAGCAGCGTGCGCGAGGCGTTGGTGTGATCGGTCACGTGGGCGCGGCCGCCGCCGAGGCGGGCCACCAGCCAACTCTCCACCGTGCCGGCAGCGAGCTCGCCCCGCCCCGCCCTGGCGCGGAGCTCGCGGTCGCGCAGCAGCCATTCCAGCTTGGTGGCGGAAAAGTAGGGGTCGGCGACCAGACCGGTCCGCTCCCGGAGCAGCCGCTCCGCGCCGCTCTCGCGCAGCTCGCGGCAACGCGCCGTGGTGCGCCGATCCTGCCACACGATGGCGGGGCCAACTGGCGTGAGAGTCCGCCGGTCCCACAGGACCACTGTCTCGCGCTGGTTGGTGATCCCGAGGCCGACGGGGCGCTCGCCCGCGGCGGCGACGGCCTCGCGCATCGCCTCGAGCGACACGCGGACGATTTCCTCGGGGTCGTGCTCCACCCAGCCGGGCCGGGGAAAATGCTGGGTGAACTCGCGGTACCCTCGACCGAGCACCTTCCCATCCTGGTGGATCACCAGCGCGGTGGACCCGGTGGTGCCCTGGTCCAGTGCGAGGATGCTGGGCATCAGTCGATGGCGCGGGTCACGTCCCGGGGCGCGAGCACGCCCCGGTCGGTGACGATCGCGGTGATCAGCTCGGCGGGGGTGACGTCGAACGCGGGGTTCCACGCCCCAATGCCTTCCGGCGCCGAGCGTACGCCGCGCCAGCCGGTGACTTCCTGAGGGGCGCGCTCCTCGATCGGAATGGCCGCACCGTCCGGGGTGGCCGGATCGATGGTGGAGGTCGGGGCCAGCACGTAGAACGGAACGCCGTGGGCACGAGCGGCCAGCGCGAGCGGGTAGGTGCCGATCTTGTTGGCCACGTCGCCGTTCGCCGCGATGCGATCCGCGCCCACCAGGGCGCAGCCGACATCGCCTCGGCGGAGGCGGCTTGCCACCATGTTGTCGGTGATCAGGGTGCAGGCTACGCCCGCGCGGCTCAGCTCCCATGCGGTCAGCCGGCTGCCCTGCAGCAGCGGCCGGGTCTCCGGCACGATGACGTGGGGTGCTCGGCCCTCGTCGAGCAGGGTGTAGACCGGCGCCAGGGCCGTCCCCACCCCGCCGGTCGCGAGCGCCCCCGCGTTGCACACGGTGATGACCGTGCCGCCGGCGGGCAGGAGCCCGGCCCCGTGGCGCCCGATCCTCTCGCACATGGCGCGATCCTCGTCCCAGATCGCCTGGGCCTCGTTCCGGAGGGCGGCCGCGAGCTCTCTCGGGTCCTTCACCGTCGCTGCCCGGCGCTCCATCCGCTTCAGCGCCCAGTGCAGGTTGACCGCGGTGGGGCGGGTGGCGCCGAGGAGCGCGATCGCCTGCCGCACGCGCTCGGGCGCGCCGCCCTCGTCGGCGGCGATGACCAGCCCCATCGCGGCGGCGATCCCGATCAGCGGCGCGCCGCGCACGCGCAGCGCGCGAATCGCCTCGGCGACGGCCTCGACGGTGTGGAGCTCGAGATAGACCTCGCGGTCGGGGAGCAGAGTCTGATCGAGCAGGCGGATACCTGCCGGCCGGAGCCAGTCGATCGGCGTGGGAAGAGGCATGCGACAAGATAACTCGCGAGCACCGGACGCCGAGGGCGCCGGTTACCTTTCCCTCGCCGTCCGACCGGCGGGCGGCCGCGGACCCTTCAGCCCCCCAGGACCATGACCTACGAGAGCCTCCTCTACGAGGTGACCGGTGCGCTAGCGCGGATCACCGTCAACCGCCCCGACAAGCTCAACGCCCTCAACAAGACCGTCATCGGCGAGCTGGACCGAGCGGTCGGCGAGATCGAGCGCGATCCGGCCATCCGCGGCGTGATCCTGACGGGTGCCGGGCCCAAGGCGTTCGTGGCCGGCGCCGACATCGGGGAAATCGCCTCCCAGGGACCGGTGGACGGAAAGGCCCGGGCGATGGAAGGCCAGCGGGTATTCCGCCGTTTGGAGCGGTGCGGCAAGCCGGTGGTGGCGGCGGTCAACGGCTTTGCCCTCGGCGGCGGCTGCGAGCTCGCGATGGCCTGTCATCTTCGGGTGGCGTCGGAGGGAGCGCGCTTCGGCCAGCCCGAAGTGAAGCTCGGTATCGGCCCCGGCTACGGCGGCACGGTGCGCCTGCCCCGATTGGTCGGCCGGGGGCGCGCGCTCGAGTTGCTGCTCACCGGCGCCATGATCGATGCCCAGGAGGCGCTTCGGATCGGCCTGGTGAACCGAGTGGTGCCGGCCGAGCGCCTGCTGCCGGAATCTGAGCAGCTGCTCACCACGATCCTGGGCAACGGACCGCTCGCCATTCGGGCCTGCCTCGAGGCCGTGGACACCGGACTCGACCTGGGTCTCGACGAGGCGCTGCTACTCGAAGCGAACCTCTTTGGCCTCCTGTCCGGGACGGCGGACATGCGGGAGGGAACGGCGGCGTTTCTGGCCAAGCGGCTGCCCCAATTCAAGGGTGCCTGAGAGGTCTTTCGGAAGGACCTCCGCCGCAATCTAGGTGCTTGCCGGGACTGCACTTTCCTCCCCTACCCGGCTATTTTTCCGCGATGCCAAACCAGTGGTCCGTCTGGCTCGCCGTCGCGCTG
>DASSMN010000212.1:0-2625 GCA_035688885.1 Gemmatimonadales bacterium | reverse complement strand
GTGGCGGATCGGCAGGGCTCTCATGTGTGCGTCGCGGCTTCAGCGCTGGGGCCGCTAGCGCGACCCCGCTGCCGCCGCGGCGGCCGGGTGCTCCCCGGTCGTGCTGTCCACCGAATCGATCCGGATGACGATCGCCGTGATGTTGTCCAGCCCGCCGCGCCGGTTGGCCTCGGTGACCATCCGGTCCACCCAGTGCTGCGGGCCGCCGTCGGCGGTGAGAATCCGGGTGAGCTGCTCGTCTTCCAGCATTCCGGTGAGACCGTCCGACGCCAGCAGGATCACGTCCCCGGCCTCGAGGGTGCCGAAGTAAATGTCGGGCACCACGTCCATGCTGGCGCCCACGCAGCGGGTGATCACGTTGCTGTAGGGATGGACCCGGGCCTGCTCGGGCGTGAGCAGGCCGGCGTCCACCTGCTCCTGCACGTAGGAGTGGTCCTTGGTGAGCTGCTGGAAGGCGCCCTGGCGGAGCAGGTACGCGCGGCTGTCGCCCACCTGGCCGATCAGGTACCGGCGCGGCATCAGCACCAGCACCGTCGCCGTGGTTCCCATCCCGCGCTTGTCGTGCTCGGCCAGGGTGCGCTCGAAGATGGCGTCGTTGGCCGCGCGGATGGCTTCGGACACCCGCTCGCCCACCTGCTCGTCGTTGAGGCCCCGGACCGACCCGATCTTGTGCGAGGTGATGCGCACGGCCATCTCGCTCGCCACTTCCCCGGCCGCGTGGCCGCCCATGCCATCGGCCACGATGAAGATGCCGCGGTCCGCGAGCATGAGGTAGTTGTCCTCGTTGCCCGAGCGGACGATGCCGATGTCGGTGCGTGCGGCGCAGGTGAAGTGCACGGGACCCCGTTCGTTCAACGCAGAAGGAAGAAGGCCACGGCGGCCCCGATCACCACCAGCGCCACGGCGATGAGGATCGGCGACGGCCCGCTCGGCTTGGGGGCGGCGGCCCGGATCGGCCGGCGCGGCCGAGCGCCCGCCTCCGGGGCGCCGGGGGGGCCGGCGTCGCCGTCGGCGCGCGGGATGGTCGCCGTCTGGACCTGGGTGCCCGACGAGCGGCGCACCGGCACGTTGGCGTCGAGCGGCTCGAACAGGACTGCCACTTCGCCGAACTTGACGGTCGTGCCGGGTCCGAGCGGCACCTCGCCCGACAGCCGCTCGCCTTCCACGAAGGTGCCGTTGGTCGAGCCCAGGTCGCTCAGCATCCAGATGTCGTCCCGCCGCTGCAGCTTGGCGTGGCTGGTGCTCACGCTGGGATCGCTGATCACCACGTCGTTGAAGTCGGCCCGCCCGATGTTGACCACCGGCACCTTGACCGCCAGCCGGCGCCCCTTCATGGCGCCGCTCCGCACCAGCAGCGACGCCAGCGGCGCCGCCTGCGGCTGGGTGGGCGTGACCGACGGCCCCGGCAGCGGCTGGGGCATGCCCATCAGCGTGTCGGACAGGCGGGCGCCGGCGCCGGTGGGCGGCTGCGGGGCGGTCACCGGCGGGACGCTCCGGCGCGCCCGCGACGGCGCGGGCGACGGGACGTCGGCATAGAACCGGAACTCGTCGTGGCCGATGCGGATCACGTCGGCGCGCGCGAGCAGGTGCTGGCGCCCGATCTTCTCGCCGTTGACGAAGGTGCCGTTGACGCTGAGGTCGTTGAGCACGTATCCCTCGGCCGTCGCCTGGATCTCCGCGTGCCGACGGGACACCTCGCTGCCGCTCACCACCACGTCCGAGCCCGCCTCGCGCCCGAAAACGAGGGTGGGACCCGACATGGTGTACTCGCGCCCGTCGGTGAGACACACGAGACGGCCCCCCGACGCGCCGACCCCCGCCTGAGGCTGGAGGCGGGGGGGCGCGAGGTCGGCGAAGGCGCCGGAGTCGAACAGCTGGGTGCTCCCGACGCGGCGGCTGTCCACCGCCAGGATCTCGTGGCCGCCGATCTGGATCTTGTCACCGTGGAGAAGGGGGGTGGGATCGGCGCCCAGACGCACGCCGTTCACGACGATCTCCGCGTCGGGCGACGCGGCGCGGAGCGCGGCTGCGCCCTGCGGGGTGCCCTGCACGATGGCGTGCCGGGGCAGGATCCCTACACCCTCGAGCATGACCGCGGAGCCCGGGGCTGACCCTATGATCGTCTCACCGGCGGGCACCGGTATGCGTGCGCCGCCGAATTCGAGGTGCATCATCAATCAAATTCCTGAGTAAAGACCGGCCGCCGACAAACGTATCCCCCGGCCCGTAACCGCGCAAGCAAATTCGGGTTAGGCAATCTTCCGCTGCTCCTGGCCGCGCAGTTGGAGCTGGTACAGCCGCTCGTAGAGGCCCTGCAGGGCCAGGAGCTCGCGGTGACTGCCCCGCTCCCGGATCTCGCCGTGATGAAGCACGAGAATCTCGTCGGCGTGCAGGATCGTGCTGAGCCGGTGCGCCACCACCAGGCTCGTCCGTCCCGCCATCAGCTCGGCGATCGCCCGCTGAATCTGCGCCTCCGCCTCCGCATCCACCGAGCTCGTGGCCTCATCGAGCACGAGAATCCGGGGATCCAGCGCCAGCGCCCGGGCGAAGCTCAGCAGCTGCCGCTCGCCGACGCTCAGACTGCGTCCGCGCTCGGCCAACTCATGGTGATACCCCGACGGCAGC
>DASSMN010000417.1:0-2015 GCA_035688885.1 Gemmatimonadales bacterium | reverse complement strand
GGCCTGCACCGGTTCCTAACTAACCCGCCGGTACGGACCCGCGCCAGAGCACGACTAGGGAGACTGCGACGGAAGCGGCGGATACCGGACACCGTCGCGGAAAACCAGCACGATGTCGCGGGTCTGGTGGATGTCGGCGAGGGGATCGGCGGAGAGAATCACGAGGTCGGCCGCCATTCCCGGGGCGATGGTGCCACGGATCTTGTCGATGCCGATGGCGCGGGCACCGTTCCGGGTGCCGGCGGTGATCGCCTGGAGGGGCGTCAGTCCCGCCTCGACCAGGAGCGCCAGCTCCTCGTGGATGTTGGGCAGAATCCCCGGGGCATCGACGCCGATGCTGTCGGTTCCGGCGGATACCGGCACGCCGGCGGCCCACGCCGCGCGAGTCACCTCGCTGCTCCAGCGGCGGATCTCGGGCGGCGCGTCACCCATGACGAACAGGGTCGCATCCAGCATGGTGCCGCGGCGCGCCATGGTCTGGAGAAGCGACTGAATCCGCGGGTCGTCCACGCTCGGCGGCTGCACCCGGCGCCGCTCGGTCAAGGCCGGCAGCCGCTCGGTGGTCTCCCAGGCCAGGAGCGAGGCGTGCGAGACCACGTCCACGCCGGCCGCCACTACCTCGCTCGGTCGGGCAGGGAAGAGCGTCGCATGGGCCCAGACGCGGAGGCCCTGGCGGTGGGCCTCCTTCACCAGAGGCTTGAGCACCGAGGCCGACACCGCGGCGTACACCTTGATCGCGGTGGCGCCGGTGCCTCTGGCCTCGGCCACGATCTGCCGCCAGTCGCTCCTGGCGGTGACCGCCCGCGCCCAGGGCGCCTCGCCCGGGGGCACGCCTCGGCTCACCGCCAGCACCCGGGGATCGGTGAAGAACTCGGGACCGGCGAAGAGCGCCGCGTAGTAGATCGCCGGCGACTCGATGTCGCCCACCAGCGCCGCCCGCGCCAGCTCGGCGAGCGAGCGGCCGTCGCCCGCCATGTCGCGCACGGTGGTGACGCCGCCGCGGAGCGCGTTGCGGAGCCGCTGGACTACCAGGTCGCGCCGGTCGCCGGCGCTGGGATCGGTCGCCAGGTGGACGTGGGTGTCGATGAGGCCGGGGATGACCCACCGTCCCCTCATGTCCAGGACCTCCGCGCCGGCGGGAGGCTCCACCGAATCGGATGCGAACTCGGCGTCGATTTTTCCGTTCCGCAGCACCAGGGTCCGATCGGACCGGGGAGGGGCGCCGGTGCCGTCGATGACCGTGATGTGAGCGAGCGCCACGGGCACCGTGTCGGCGGGCGCCGTCTGGGCGGCCGCGGGGGCGGCGAGAAGAAGGGCGGTCCCGGCCCCGAGGCGGATCAGAGCGCCGAAGCTTGAAACGATGGTCCCTCCGCAATAAGTAATGAGACAGATCTCCTTATAGCCCCCCCGCCGGGCGGAGGGCAAGCGGCCGGCTGAGACGCGCTCGGAGGGATCCGATGGGAACCCTCCGGCGTTTATAGGGTGTCTCCAGCAGGGTGGAACTAGGTATGCAGCGTAAGTATCTCCGTGCCACTGGGTTGGCAATCCTGGCCGCACTCTCGGCCCTGGCCTTCCGGCCTCGGGCGGAGCCGGCCACCGCGCTCTTTGCCGGCGGCTGCTTCTGGTCTATGCAGAAGGCCTTCGACGGGGTGCCGGGCGTGCTCCGGACCACCGTTGGCTTCGCCGGTGGAGCGACCGCCAAGCAGGTGACCTACGACGAGGTCTCCAGGGGTGGGACCGGCTACGCCGAGACGGTCAAGGTGGAGTACGATCCGGAGCGGATCGGCTACGACAGCCTGCTCCAGGTCTACTGGCACCACATCGATCCGCTCACGGTCAACCAGGCCTTCTGCGACCGGGGCCCGCAGTATCGGTCCGTCATCTTCTTTGGCAATGCCGAGCAGAAGCGGCTGGCCGAGGCCTCCAAGGCGGCGCTCGACCACTCGGGGCGTTTCAAGACGCCTGTGGTGACCGCCATCGAGAATGCCACCGCGTTCCAGCCGGCCGAAGACTAT
>DASSMN010000331.1:0-2147 GCA_035688885.1 Gemmatimonadales bacterium | reverse complement strand
GGGGGTTGCGATGGGCAGACTCGCGGTGATGGCGATGGCACCCCTCCTCACGACAGCGCTCGCCTGCAGCGATGATGTCGGTTCGCCGGTGGAGCCACCCGGCCCAACCGCTGCTGCGACTGCGGCCGCATCCAGCCCGCTGGCGTTTCGCCAAGTGAGTGCGGGGACGGAGCACACCTGTGGGGTTACAACCGACAACAGGGCGTATTGCTGGGGCAGTAACAACTCGGGCGCGCTGGGCACCGGGGCTCTGTTCGGCCCCGACACGTGTGAGGAAGGATTTCCGGTGTGCTACCGCCAGCCTGTCGCGGTCACCGGTGGGGTGCTGTTCCAGAACGTGAGCGCTGGGACGACCTACAGTTGCGGCGTCGCGACCGACGCTCGGGCCTGGTGCTGGGGCGGCAACGACGGACAGCTGGGTGACGGGACCACCTCCCTCCGGGTCAGGCCGGTCCTCGTCCACGGTGGGCACCTGTTCCGCCAGGTATCTACCGGCGACGGCCATGCCTGCGGTCTCACCACCGACAACCGGATCTACTGCTGGGGCTCCAACTGGGCCGGCCAGCTGGGCGACGGCACCCTGGCGACGCGGCTAGCGCCGAAGGCGGTCGCGAGCGGCCGCACTTGGCGCCTGGTGAGTGCGGGAGGCGGGTACACCTGCGCGCTGACCACGGACAACCAGGCGTTCTGCTGGGGAGATAATTCGGTCGGGCAGCTCGGCGATAGCTCCACCGTGGATCAACGGCTGGTTCCGGTGCGTGTCGCGGGCGGCCGCAGCTTCAAGCAGCTCAGCGCGGGTGGCGCTCACACCTGCGCGGTGACTTTCGCGGCCCGGGCCTTCTGCTGGGGCTTCGGCGGCTCGGGGCAACTCGGGAATGGCCGTACCGCCATCGCCCGGTGGCCCAAGGCCGTGGCCGGTGGACTGGCCTTCGAACGCGTGACCAGCGGGTCGTCCCACACCTGCGCCGAAACAATCGGAAACCAGCCCTATTGCTGGGGAGACCACTCCTGGGGAACGCTCGGCATCGGCACACTCAGCGGTCCGGACGACTGCGAGGGCTCAACATGCAGTATCCGGCCGATTGCGGTGACGGGCGGGCTCTCGTTCGTGCAGATGGATGCGGGCGCGCAGTACACCTGCGGCCGGGTGAAATCCGGCCTGGCCTACTGCTGGGGGGACAACTTCCTCCTAGAGTCGGGGCAAAGCACTGGCCGAATCGTCTTGGCCCCGGCCCCGGTACCCGGCCCGCGATGAGGCATTACTCGCCCGCGGGTTGCTCAGGCTCTTGATCGCGCTTTGGTGCTCCGCCCCCAGCGTGGTGGTGGATCCAACGGGGTGACGTCGCTGTCGGTAGCCAGCGTGAAGTTACAAGCGGCTCACCGGTAGTCATGTGTCCCGTCGGTCAATCGCTAGCCGGAGTGTATCCATGAAGCGCCGCCTGTTTGGTGTGAGCACGCCGGCCAACCCCTCCTAGCTCCAGTCGCGAACAGGCCGGTAGACCAGCTATAGGTGCCGGCGCAACGGACGGTCAATCCTGACGCGCCAGTAGCGCCTCGCCCGGCGACCTCCCGTAGCCCTAACTCGAATCCCGCTGCACATTCCAGGTACCCCATAGCCACTCGGCGCCTTCGTGACCGCGAGCGATTCGGCTTTCGCCCAGGCCCTCAAGGACCGATACCTGATCGAGCGTGAGCTCGGCCGGGGCGGCATGGCCGTGGTCTATCTCAGCCGCGACCTGCGTCACCGGCGGTACGTCGCCCTCAAGCAGCTCATCCCCGAGCTGGCCACCGCGGTCGGAGTCGAGCGCTTCGAACGCGAGATCCACCTTGCCGCCTCCCTCCAGCATCCCCACATCCTGACGGTGCACGACTCGGGCGAGGCGACCGGGACGCTCTGGTACACCATGCCGTACGTCGAGGGCGAGTCTCTCCGTGAGCGGCTCAGGCGGGAGACCCGGCTCGGAATCGACGAGGCCGTGTCCCTGGCCCGGGAGGTCGCCGAGGCGCTCGACTGCGCGCATGCGGCGGGGATCGTGCACCGGGACATCAAGCCGGGAAACATCCTGCTCTCCCGCGGCCACGCGCTGGTGGCGGACTTCGGGATTGCCCGCGCGATGCGGGAGGCCGGCGAGATGCTCACTCAGACC
>DASSMN010000282.1:0-2024 GCA_035688885.1 Gemmatimonadales bacterium | reverse complement strand
AGATCCAGCAGGAAGTCGTGAATCGCGTTCGCCGCCGACTCGGCCGAACTCTCCGCCGCGTTCTGGGCGTCGAGCAGCGCAGTGATCGACGTGGTGCCGCGGGCGTAGGCGTCGCTCACCAGCTCGTAGTTCCGGGCCGCCGCGTCGGCCGCGTCACGGGTGAGGGCGATGGCGGCGTAGCTGCTCGCCGAGGTCTCCAGCGCCGCCCGCACCCGCTGCTCCACCGAGAGCGCCACGCTGGCACGCTCCACCCGCAGCCGGTCGAGGTCGATCCCGGTCTGCGCCCGGGTGGCGGTGCGGGCGAAGCCGGTGAACAGCGGCAGCGAGGCCTGTACCCGGAACTGCCAACTCAGGTCCGGCCCGGTGGACAGCGTGCCCCCACCCGGTAGCGTGGGCGTTTCGCTTCCCGCGCCCCCCCGGCTGAACACGTTGCTGAGCCCACCCTGCAGCCCGAGCGTCGGCATCCAGAAGGCCCGGCCCGCCGCGGTGTGCTGCCGCTCCTGCGCCCCGATGGCGGCATCGACCTGGGCCACCTCGGGCGAGATGCGGAGCGCCTCGCCCACCAGGAACTTCGTCAGCACCGCGTAGCGCGCCGGGTCGTCGAACCAGGTCAGCACGGTCGAGTCCTGGGCCAGGAGCGCCGGATCGCCCAGCGTCACCGGCCGCTGCGCCAGGGGCTGGTCGAGCGGGCGGTTCAGCACCCGCTTGAGCTCCAGGGTCGCGACCCGAACCTGGCTTTCGGCCGAGATCACATCGCGCCGGGCGTTGGCGACCTCGCCCTCCCAGCGGTAGATGTCGGCCCGGCTGGCGCTGCCCACGTTCTCGCGCAGCCTGGCGATCTCGAGGTTGGATCGGTTGCGATAGAGGTTCGAACCTCGCACATCGGCCACCGTCCGCGCCTCCAGCACGGACAAGTAGGCTTCGGCGGCGTCGAGGACGACGTCCAGCCGCTGCTGCCTCCGCTCGGCCACCCGGCCCTGCTGCAGCTTCTTCTCCGAGCCGTACCCGGCCCAGGCCTGCTCCGAGTAGAGCGGCATGGAGAACGAGATCCCGCCGTCCACGATCCGCTCGGGCTGTTGCCCCAGGCTGGCCGTCGCGGTCTCCTCCCTGGTCGTGGTGCCCCCGATCTGCGCCTCGATGTCGGGCAGCAGGTTGGAGCGGGCCAGGCGCACGTTCTGCGAGCCGGACTCGACCTCGAGGTCGGCCGCTTTGAGGTCGAGATTGGCCGCCAGCGCACCCTGCATCGTCTGTGCGAGAGAGACCGTGTCCGCAGGGCCGAGCGAGTCGGTGCCCACCAGCTCGGCATCGGTCAGGAGGCTGTAGCTGGGGGAGAAGCCGATCGCCCGAGCGGTGGTGAGGTTGAGGGTGAGCCTCGGCGCACCCACCAGCCGCACCGGAAGAGCGGCCGCGTCCTCGCCAGCCAGGATGCGCTGCAGATCCACCGCCACCCGGCGGGCACGGCGCAGCCAGTTGTCGGGCGCCTCGTAGGATGCCAGCGCGCCGAGCGGCACATCGGGCTGGCTCGCATAGCTCAGGGTCGGAAGCCGCCGGCCGGCGAGCCCCTGGAGCAGCCGGCGCACTTCGCTCTCGCTCAGCCTGGGCAGCGTGGTGAAATAGACCGCGTCCACTCCCGTCGGGAGTTGGGCCAGAATTTGGTCGGCGTCACCGGAGGCAGGAACGACCAGGCCTTCCGCGCCGGCCGCCCGCACGAGCTCCCGGGCGCTGGCCTCCAGCTGCGGCAACCCTCGGAGAAGCTCGGGGTCGAGCAGGATCGCCATCCGGCGGAAGGAAATGAGCCGGCGGAAGTCGCCGATGGTGCCGCTCAGCGAGTAGGAGTCGTCCACGTAGGCGAGGTTATGGACCCCGCTCGCGTCGCCCTTCTGGGGCAGTCCCTGCCAGGTGGCGTCCACGATCGTGGCGGCGATCGCCGGCCGTGCCGGCACACCCGAGCGCGCCAGCAGGTGCGAGCCGATCGGGCCCAGCGTCACCACCGCAGCCAGCGAGCTGTCGCGCAGGGCGCGCTC
>DASSMN010000002.1:0-11694 GCA_035688885.1 Gemmatimonadales bacterium | reverse complement strand
GCCGGCCTGGTCGCGCAACGGCCGGGAGCTATTCTACATCAGCGGCAAGGGCGAGATGGTCTCGGCCGACATAACGCCCGGCGCGGCGTTCGGAGTGGGCCGGCAGCGGACGCTGTTCTCGGTGAATCAACTCTATCGCCCAGCTGCCATACCGATGTTCAGCGTGGCACCCGACGGCCAGCGCTTCCTCATGGTGCGCGAAACCGCATCGTCGCAGCAGAGCGAAATAGTGCTGGCCGAGAACTGGCTGCAGACCATCGAGCGCCAAGCCGCCAAATGACTACTCCGACCCCGGGACCGCCTGCTCCTCGACCCTCGGCCGCAGCTTCTCGTCCCGCGACAGGATCCGGGCACAGGTGTTCCAGCGCAGGATGGATTCGTCGTTCCCCACGGGCCGGCGCGCCTCGGCCTGCTGGTACCAGTCCATCGCCTCGCGAAACCACCGATAAGCCAGCTCCCCGGAGCCCATCGTGGCCCGGCGGACGTAGGCCTTGGCGCCGCGCTCGCAGATGATGCCCGCGTAGTAGAGCCGCCGGTACTCGTCGTCGAGGCGCGGCAGCAGCTCCCGGGCCCGGCGCATGCCTTCAGCCGGCCCGTCGGCCAGCTGGTCGCTGATCGCGAGCAACAGTGTGACCAGCGCCTCCTGGTTCCGAGGCTCGAGCTCCAGCACGTCGAGGCAGATGCTCTCCGCGGACGATGGGTCATTGATGACACGATAGCGCTCGGCTTTCTGCAGCGCCGCGGGAATGCCCTCCCGCGAGATCCGCTTCAGCGTGAACTCGTCGCTCACGATTGCTCCCTCCTGCTGAACAGCTTCACCAGCCGCCCGAGCGGGTCGTAGAACTGGTCCACTACCCGCTCCTTGAGCGGGATGATCGCGTTGTCGGTGATGGTGATGTGCTCGGGGCACACCTTGGTGCAGCACTTCGTGATGTTGCAGAAGCCGATCCCGTGCTCCCGCCGCAGAGCCTCGATCCGGTCGCCGACGTCCAGCGGATGCATCTCCAGCGCGGCCGCATACACCAGGAACCGGGGGCCGATGAACCGATCGTACAACTGGTGGTCCCGCAGCACGTGACACACGTCCTGGCACAGGAAGCATTCGATGCACTTGCGAAATTCCTGCACCCGGTCCACGTCGGCCTGGTCGATCCGCCAGGTGCCGTCCGGCGCGTCCGGCGGGCGCGGCGTGAACGGCGCGATCCGCTGCTTGACCCGGAAGTTCCACGAGACGTCGGTCACCAGGTCCTTGATGGGCGGGAAGGCCCGCATGGGCTCGATGGTCACCGGCTTCTCCAGCGGCAGCTCGTTGAGCCGGGTCATGCACATGAGCTTGGGCTGGCCGTTCACCTCGGCGGAGCACGAGCCGCACTTGCCCGCCTTGCAGTTCCACCGCACCGCGAGATCGCCGGCCTGGTCCGCCTGGATCTGGTGGATCGCGTCGAGCACCACCATGCCTGGGGACACGGGCGTGGTGTAGTCGACGAACCGGCCGCCGGCCCGATCGCCGCGCCATACCCGGAAGGTGGCGGTGCCGCCGGGCTCGGGGTGGCGCTGAGGCGGCGCCGTTTCCTCGACGGCGCCGGTCTCGGCGAGGTCGGGTTTGAGCGTGTCGGTCATTTCTGCTCCTCGATCACCCGCTTGAGCTCCGCCGGCATCTCGGGGATCGGCTCGCGCGCGAGCTGCATGGCGCCGTCGCCGCCCTTCCGGATCACGATGTTGAACCGGGCGCAGGACGGGTCCTTGTCCGGACAGTCGTCCCGGAAGTGCCCGCCCCGGCTCTCGCGCCGCTCGATGGCGGCGCGGGTGATCGCCTCCGACACGGTGAGCAGGTTGCCCAGGTCCAGCGCGGTGTGCCAGCCGGGATTGTACTCCCGGTTGCCCGGCACGCCGACCCGATTGGCCCGCGCCCGGAGCCCGTCGAGTCCCTCGAGCGCCCGCTCCATCTCGGGGCCGGTGCGGACGATCCCGACCAGATCCTGCATCATGGCCTGCAGCTCGTGCTGCACCTGGTAGGGGTTCTCGCCGCCGGCCCGCTCGAACGGCTCGAGCGCGGCCGTGATTGCACGGTCCACCTCCGCCGGATCGACCCTCGGCGCGCCCGGCTCCCGGCTGAACCTCGCCGCGTATTCGCCGGCGCGCTTGCCGAAGACCAGGAGGTCCGACAGCGAGTTCCCGCCCAGGCGGTTGGCGCCGTGCAGCCCGGCGGCGCACTCGCCGGCCGCGAATAGGCCGGGTACGGTGGACATCTGGCTGTCGCCGTCCACCCGGATTCCGCCCATGATGTAGTGCGTGGTGGGACCGACCTCCATCGGCTCGGCGGTGATGTCGATGTCAGCAAGCTGCTTGAACTGGTGATACATGCTGGGGAGCTTGCGGATGATGTGCTCCCGTGCGTGGGGCAGCTTCTGCTTGATCCACGAGATGTCGAGAAATACCCCGCCGTGAGGGCTGCCGCGGCCCTCGGCGACCTCGCGACGAATGCAGCGGGCGACGTGATCGCGGGTCAGGAGCTCCGGAGGGCGCCGGGCGTCCTTGTCGCCCTGGGTGTAGCGCCAGCCCTCCTCCTCGTTGTCGGCGGTCTGGCTGCGGTAATTCTCGGGAATGTCGTCGAACATGAAGCGGCGGCCATGCTTGTTGAGCAGGACCCCGCCTTCGCCCCGGACACCCTCGGTCACCAGGATGCCGCGCACGCTGGGCGGCCAGATCATCCCGGTGGGGTGAAACTGGACGAACTCCATGTCCTGCAGCGCCGCGCCGGCCTCATAGGCGAGCGCGTGGCCATCGCCGGTGTACTCCCAGCTGTTGCTGGTAATGGCGAAGGCTCGGCCCACGCCGCCGGTGGCCAGGATGACGGCCTTGGCGCGGTACAGCTTGAACCGGCCCCGCTCGCGCTCGTAGCCCAGCGCGCCGGCCATCCGGCCGCCATCGGTGAGCAGCCGGAGCACCGTGCACTCCATGTGCACGTCGATCCCCTGGTGGATGCTGTGGTCCTGCAGGGTCCGGATCATCTCGAGCCCGGTCCGGTCGCCGACGTGGGCCAGACGGGGGTACTTGTGGCCGCCGAAATTGCGCTGGAGGATCCGGCCGTCGGGCGTGCGGTCGAACAGCGCGCCCCATGCCTCGAGCTCGCGCACCCGGTCGGGTGCTTCCTTGGCGTGGAGCTCGGCCATGCGCCAGTTGTTGACGTACTGACCGCCCCGCATCGTGTCGGCGAAGTGCACTTGCCAGCCGTCGCGGTTGTCCACGTTGGCGAGCGACGCCGCGATGCCGCCTTCGGCCATCACCGTGTGCGCCTTCCCGAGCAGCGACTTGCAGATCAGCCCGACCTTGACCCCCGCGCTCGATGCCGCGACCGCGGCCCGAAGGCCGGCGCCCCCGGCGCCGATGACCAGGACATCGTGGTCGAAGGTGTCGAGGTCGGCCATCAGAAGATCCGCCAGTCCGTCCAGATCCCCATCGAGCACAGCCGCACGTAGAGGTCCGCGAATGCCACCGAGAACAGGCTGCACCAGGCCCAGCGGAGGTGCGCACGGTTGAGACAGCTCGAGCAGCCGTAGAGCTGTCGCCGCACCGGTCGCCCGGAAAGCCGGTCGAGATAGCCGCCGAGCAGGGTCACGTTG
The DNA here is from genome assembly GCA_035688885.1 of Gemmatimonadales bacterium. Taxonomy (GTDB): domain Bacteria; phylum Gemmatimonadota; class Gemmatimonadetes; order Gemmatimonadales; family GWC2-71-9; genus CAVVWJ01. The sequence continues at coordinate 8,071 of DASSMN010000002.1, read as the reverse complement.
ACGGCGAGCACCAGGGTGCCGACGCCCACCCCGAACGTGGTGCGCCCGGTGCCCGGGTCGACGAACCAGAGCGCCTTCCACACGTCCGACAGCAGTACCACGAGAAAGCCCAGCGCGATGTACAGGAAGTAGCGATGAATGTTCTGCAGGATGAGCGGGAACGAGGCCTCGCCCCGGTAGCTGCTTCGGGGCTCGCCCACGGTGCAGGCGGGCGGATCGGCCCAGAAGGCCTTGTAATAGGCGCCCCGATAGTAGTAGCAGGTGACCCGGAACAGCCCGGGGAAGGGGAGGATCAGCAGCGCGGGCGAAAAGGGCAGCCATGCCGGCCACCAGCCCGGTCTGGGGCCGAACCAGGCATGCGGCGAGGCGCCGAATAGCTCGGGCGAGTAGAACGGCGAGAGGTACGGCCCGTAGGTGTAGTGCGCGTTCTGGAATGCCGCCCAGGTGGCGTAAACCAGGAAGCTGGAGAGCACCAGGAACACCAGGGCGGGCTGGACCCACCACGCATCCCGGCGCATGGTCTCGCCGAACCGACGGCGGGTGAGCTGGTGGGGCACATCGGCCATGGCCATGAGCCTCGACTGCCGGAGAAGCCAAATGGAAGCGTGACCAGCGCCGGGTTGTCAATGCCGGCGCCGGGCCCTCGCAGGCCTGCTCACAAGCCCAGGCACATCGGGCTGTTGGGAGGGACAAATCCAAGATGCGTCCGGCCGGCCCGGCTGGCTAGCACCCCGCGTGTCTTGCTCGCCGCCTCCCGTCGTCATATATGATGAATTGCGGCGTACCAGCGCCCGTTGCCCCGGTGGTGCTCGGCATGCAGTTGACCCTCATCGAGTCCGATCGAAGCTTCCTCCGCTCCGCCGAGTGCGCGGCGCTCAGTATCGTTGCGCATGGGGCCCTCGTCTGGGCCATCCTCGCTTCCCCGGGCAACCAGTTCGTGCTGCCCACCACGGCGCGAGATGCGCGCCTCATGTTCCTGCTCCCGCCCGACCGCGTGCCGGCGTCCGAGCGCACCGCCGAGCTCCCCCGACCGGGCATGGCCGGCTCGGGGTATGACGAAGGCCATGCGCTCGAGCCCGGCGAGGGGTTCCGGGTGCAGCCGGCCGTGTCCCACGCCCGCAACAAGGGCGAGCGCAGCGGCACCCGTCAGGATCTCCCGATCAAGCCCACCACGTTCGTGCCCGACAGCGTCTACAGCGTGCTGCAGGTCGACCAGATGGTCGAGCGGTTCGAAAGCAGCGCTGCGCCGGTGTACCCGCCGGAGCTCATGCGCCGCGGGGTCGAGGGGCAGGTGGATGCCACCTATGTGGTGGACACCACCGGACGGGTGGACACCAGCACGTTCCAGGTGCTGGCCAGCGCGGATTCCTTGTTCACGGCGTCGGTCCGCACGGCGCTGGCGGACACGAGGTTCCGGCCCGCCACGCGGGCCGGGAAGGCGGTCCGGCAGCTCGTGGCGCAGCGGTTCCGCTTCAAGCTCGCGAACGAGGCCAAGCCGCTGCAGTAGAGTCGCTCGGCGCCTGTGAGCCGCGCCGGGCCTCCCGAGCAGCATGGCTGGGCGCGCCTCTACACCTGGCAGACCTGGGCGGCGCTCGCTTCCACGCTCTGTCCGCGGCATCTTCCCTCCCATGACCTCGACCATTGCCGACCCGCTCGACAGCCTGGTTCACCTGTCCCATCTGCTCGGCCTCGAGACTCGGCTGGTCCAGCCCGGCGGCGGGAATACCTCCATCAAGCTGGGCGACGCGCTGCTGGTGAAGGGCAGCGGGACCGACCTCCGCACCATCGGCCGGGACGGCTTCACCCGGCTGTCGCTCGCCCGGCTGGCGCCGCTCGCGGAGGCCGAGGCGATGAGTGACGCCGACATGATGCGGTTCATGGCGAGCTGCATGCTGGCCGACGGCCCCGCGCCGAGCGTCGAGACGCCGCTTCACTCCCTGCTGCCTCACCCGGTCATCGCGCACACTCACGACGTCGCGACGATGAGCCTGACCAACGTGCCGGAGGGGACGGCCGAGCGACTGGTGGGCGAGCTGTTCGAGGGCGCCATCGTGTACGTGCCCTACAGCCGACCCGGGTTTCCGCTCGCGCGAGCGGTCAGCGCCATGGTCTCTCAGATCCCGGGCGATGCAATCGGGCTCACGCTCGCGCACCACGGCCTCGTGGTGTGGGGCGATGATGCGGAGCAGTCACACGCGCGACTGCTCAGGATCGTGAGCCGGATCGAGGAGTATGTGGCGGCCTGCCGCCGCGCCGGCCGGCGCGGGCGCGCGCCCAATGATGGCGCCTCCGACCGCGCGACCGCCGCGGCCGGCACCGGACAGCTCGGCATGAGCACGCTGTCCCCCGCCGCGCGGCGCCGGGTGGCCCAGCTGATCCTGCCCGCCATTCGGGGCTCGCTCAGCGCCGACGAGCGGGTCATCCTCCACTTCGACGCCGCCGACGACCTGCTGCCCCTGTTGGCCGATCGCCATACGGCCGAGGTCACCGCCCGCGGCATGGCCACGCCGGAGCACGTGCTCAGGGCGGGCCGGCTGCCGGTGTGGCTGGACCTGGACCTCGAGTCCGCGCCGGCCGCGATGGTAGCCCAGGTGCGGAGTCGCATCGCCGCAGCCAGGAGCGAGTATGAGGGGTATCACGCTCGCCATGCCGCGCCCGGCGAGCGTCCGCTCGACGACTGGGCCAAGGTGGTCCTGGTGCCCGGCGTCGGCATCGTCACCGCCTTTACCGACAAGCGCAGCGCCGTCACCGCCAACCTCTGCTACCGCGCCACCCTGGAGTCGATCCAGGGAGCCGAGGCCGTGGACCGGTTCCAGTTCCTGCCCGAGCCCGACGTGTTCGAGTTCGAGCACTGGCCGCTCGAGCGCCGCAAGGTCGAGGAGACCATCGCCCGCGAGCGCGCCACCAAGCAGCTGCCTCGGCGCATCGCGGTCGTGATCGGCGGGGCCAGCGGCATCGGCCAGGCGGCCGCGCGCCGGTTCGCCGAGGAGGGCGCCCATGTCGTGGTGGCCGATCTCGACGGTGAGGCCGCCGGACGTGTGGCGGCGGAGCTCGGGGCCAAGCTTCCCGGGCGGCTGGTCGGCGTGGGCGCCGACGTCCGGGACGACGCCAGTCTGGACGCGCTGTTCGAGCGTGCGGTGCTCGAGTTCGGCGGGCTCGATTGCCTGTTCTACACCGCTGGCCTGCCGCCGCGGTTCGCCCCGATCACCGAAATTCGCCGGGAGGATCTGCAGCGCCAGCTCGAGGTGCATTACCTCGGCGCCGTGGCCGCCATCGGCCGCGCGGCGTCGGTCATGCAGCGGCAAGGGATCGGGGGCAGCATCGTGGCCTCGGTCAGCAAGGCCGCGGTGGTACCGGGCAAGGAGGCGGTGGCCTATGGGGGCAGCAAGGCGGCCTTGCTGCAGGCCCTCCGGGTTGCCGCCGTCGAGCTCGGCGCGTACGGCATACGGGTGAACGCCATCAACGCCGACCAGATCGACACGCCACTGTTCCGGCAGTTCGTGCGGGAGCGGGCGCGGAGTCGAGGCGTGAGCGAGGCCGAGCAGCTGGACGCCTACCGGGCCCGGAACCTCATGGGGGTGGGGCTGATCCCCGCGGAGGCGGTGGCCGACCTCGCGGTGCTCATGGCCGGCGATCGGTTCCGGTTCACCACCGGCGACTTCCTCACCGTGGATGGGGGCCTGGCCGAGGCGTTTCCCAGGTAGGCGCGGGACAGTTTGGCGTCGAGGTATGGCCTCCGGTGCCCCGGCGCTCTAGAATAGGAGTCCACGTACACGCTGGTCAGTCGCCATTGGGCACGACCGCCGTTCCATCCAGCGCCGTTCCGCTCCTCCTGCTGTCCCTCCAGGCCTGCGGCTCGATCCAGAACGCCACCACTCCGGTCGAGCCGCTCGCCCGCGAAACGCCGGCGATGGGCGAAGTCCCCGATGCCATCCTGCTCGATGTCATCCGCCAGAGTGAGCTGATCGTGCTGGCGGTGCCGCAGGACCTGATCCCGGCGGACGGCTTCACGCCGACTTTTCAGCTGGGCGCCAAGGAGACCTGGTACAACGTCAGGCTCACGGTGGACACGGTGGTGAAGGGGCACTTGGGCCAGGCGAAAACTCCCGACTACGGCTTCCTGCCCAAGATGTTCGAGCCCGCCGCGCCGTTCGATCACTTGAGCCGGAACGAGATCGTGGTGCAGTACCCGGCCGTGAACACCATCAAGAGCGACTGGGTGGCCGCGCCACCGCCGGTGGTAGGCGAGCGAGCGGTCTGGCTGTTCCGCCGGTGCTACAACTGCGTCCCCATCGGGCTCGCGACCGGCCGCGGCCCCTACAAGGCCAATCCTCTCGTGGCTCAAGGGTGGGGCAGCAAGCTCGCGGCCGAGGAGTGGCCGCGGGTGTTGGGTTTGTTGGATCGGGCGAAGAGGCGGAGGTAAGGTCGTCCGACTGTCGGTTACTCAAAGGAGCCAGCAATGACGTCGATCATGGACATGGTTCAGCAGCACCTGGGCGACAACGGCGTCGACCAGCTCACCCAGCACCTCGGCGTGGACCGCGGCACTGCGCAGGCGGCCATCGCGGCGGCGCTTCCCATGCTGGTCAACGCGGCCCAGAGCCAGGCGGCCCAATCCGGCGGCACCCCGCTCGGAGGGCTGGCCGGCGCGGCGGGCGGGCTGCTGGGCAACCTGTTCGGCGGCGACCATTCGCAGGCGGCGCAGCAGGTCAGCAAGCAGAGCGGCCTCGACCTCCATCAGGCCGAGAAGGCGCTGATGTTCCTGGCCCCGCTGGTGCTGGCGAAGTTCATGAACCAGCGCCAGCCCGCGGCCGCCGGCACCGCGCCGGCTGGACCGGCGGGCCAGCCTCCGGTGCCTCAGGCTGCTGAGGAGCCGTCCTCCGGATTGGGCCGAGTGGTCGACGCGGTAGAAAAGATCTTCCATCGGAGCTGAACTGCCGCAGGTTGGAGGTCGCCGCCTCGATTGCGGCGGCGCTCGGACGAGAGCCGGCCATCGCGCCGGCTCTCTGCTTTCCACTGCTCCAGTCAGGTTGTCTTCCATCCTCCAGCGCCGGTGAGCGGTCGTTCCGCCAGCAACCGACGTCGCTAATCGGTGCCCAGGTTCATCTTGCGGAGCAATGCCTGGAACCTCGGGTGAGGGCGCAGATGGGAGAACAGGAAGGATCCCTTGATGCCGAAGACCCCTCCCGCGCGCTGCTCGTAGGCAGTCTCCAGCCAGTCGAGTGCCGCCTCGTTCTCGCCCAGGCCCGCGGGGATGTAGGCCATGTGATAGGGTGAGACGTAACGCTGCTGCCGCTGGGCCTCGAGCCGCCGCTGGATCTCGCGCGCTTCATCGGTCCGACCCACCCGCGCATACGCCTGCCCCATCTGCGCGAGGTACAGCGTACTGTCCGGCACCAGCGACACCGCCTTCTCCATCGACGCGATGCCTTCCTCGCGCCTGCCGGTCAGGATGTGCACCCAGCCGAGCGTGAGATGCGCCAGTGCCAGCTGCGGCTCGACCTCGATGACCCGGAGGACCGACCGCAGCGCGTCGTCGTATCGCCCGGACCGCAGGTAGGTCGTCACCAGGTCCATGCGATGGGCCAGTGGGTCCAGGGCATGGGCGCGCTGCTGCACCTCGATGGCCTCGTCGTAGCGTTCGAGCGAAGACAGCAGCAGCCCGTAGAAGTCGTAGGCGTCGCCGCTGTTCGGGTTCAGCTCGATGGCCCGCTTGAGCTCCGCCTCCGCGCCGGTCCAGTCGTAATCGGCGGCGTACTTGAGGTGGCCGAGGACCGCGTGCGCCTCGGCGAGCTGGGGATCGAGCTCGAGCGCCCGCGCCACCGCGCCGCGAGCCCGCTCGAACGCCTGGTCGGTCGGCAGCGAGCCGGCCACCGCGAGGCCGAGCTCGAGGTACACCCAGGCCATTGTCGCGTACGCCAGGGCAAAGCCGCTGTCGCGCTTGACGGCCTCGTTGAGGTGCTTGAGCGCCAGCTCGGAGCTCACGCCGGTCCACCGAGTCAGGCAATGCTTGGCCTGCAGATAGAGCTGGTAGGCCTGCACGTCGTCCGTCGGCTCCCGGTTGAGCCGGCTGCGCTCGTCGTTGGTGAGCTCCGCCTCGAGCGCGCCCGCGATCTGGACGGCCACATCGGTCTGGATCGCGAAGATATCGGTGAGATCGCGGTCGTAGGTCTCCGACCAGCGGTGCCGGTCGGTCTCCGCGTCGATGAGCTGCGCGACGATGCGCACTCGGCTGCCGGCGCGCCGAACGCTGCCTTCGAGCAGGGTGCCGACGTCCAGCGTGACCCCGATCTCCCGCAGGCTCTGGTCGCGTCGCTTGAACCGCATCACGGAGCCGCGCCCGATGACCCGGAGCGACCGGATCTTGGAGAGCTGCGCGATGACATCCTCCGTGATCCCGTCCGCGAAGAATTCGTTCTCGGGGTCGGGACTCATGTTGGCGAACGGCAGCACGGCGATGGACGGCACCCGGCTGGGCCGCGCGGCCGGCGCCGCCGACCCCGCCAGCGCGTTGGCGAACGCGGCCATGTCGGGCAGCCGCTCCTCGGGGTCCACAGCCAGCGCCCGCGCGATCGCCTCGTCCACCGTGGCCGACACCGCGGGACGTACCCGCCGGATCCGGGGCGGCGGCTCCGAGAACCGGCGGGCGATGACGCTTCGGGCGCTGGTCGCCATGTGCGGCGGCATGCCCGCCAGCAGCTCGTACAGCACGCAGCCCAGGCTGTACACGTCGCTCCGGGCGTCCAGCGCGCGCTCGCCCGCGGCCTGCTCGGGGCTCATGTACTCCGGGGTGCCCACCATGAGCCCGGTCTGAGTCAGCCGCTCCTGCTCGTTGCCCGCGGCCAGCGCGATGCCGAAATCGGTCACCATCGCCTCGGCCTCGTGGAGCAGGATGTTCTCGGGCTTGATATCGCGGTGAATCAGCCCGTGGCTGTGGGCGTGCTCCAGCGCGGAGGCCACCTGCCGCACCAGGCGCACCGCCTCGTCGACCGACAGCTGCCCTTCGGCCGCGATCCGTTGGCGGAGGGAGCCGCCCCGGACGTACGGCATGACATAGAACAGGCGGCCGCCGGCCTCGCCGGAGTCGTGCAGCGGCAGGATGTGGGGGTGATTGAGCGCCGCGGCCACCCGGATCTCGCGCATGAACCGGTCGGGGCCGAGCACCATGCCCAGCTCGGGGCGGAGCACCTTGACGGCCACCTGGCGGCCGTGCCGAAGGTCGTCGGCCAGATAGACGGTGGCCATCCCGCCGTGGCCGAGCTCGCGGAGGAGGCGGTAGTGGTCGCCGATCATGCCGGTCAGTGAAGGCTGAGTCATTTCAGGGCAGTCTAGGCTCGGGCGACTTTAGTGACCGTGTCCCAGGTCCGGGTGGTCACTTCCTTGCCGAAGGCCCGCTCGATGAGCGTCATGAACACCGGTCCCTTGGGCGTTGGAAGATACGCGCTGTACACCTCGCGCCCGATGACGGTGAGCAGGCGGGCATGGTCCTGCTCCATCGGGAGCTCGAGGGGACTGCCCGGCGGCAGGCGCAGGAAGCTCACGATGCGCTTGGCGGCGGGGCTCACCTCGAAATCCGCGTACGGGTCGCTCGCCAGAATCTCGCGCAGCGCCTCGACCGGCCGCACGATGGTGAGGAAGGCCTGGCCCAGGCGCTTGCTCATCGCGGCCTCCGCCGCGCGCTCGAGCGTGGTCTCCGAAGCCCGTCGCGCGTCGAACACGACGTTGCCGCTCGACAGGACGGTCCGGGCCTCGCGGAAGCCCGCGGCCTCGAAGGCCTGTTTGAGCTCGGGCATCTTCGCGTTCATCGGGCTCACGCCACGGAGGAACGCGGCATAGCGAGGCATGGCGATCGCCTAGCGAGCCGCGGCGCGCCGAGGCCGCCCGGCGACGAGCACGCGATACAGCGGATAGCTGAGCGCCAACAGCACCATCGACTTCCAGCTGTTGCTCCAGTCGCTCACCGCCGACCCGATCAGAAACGCCACCGAGCCCAAGGCCGCGAGCGCTGTGGTCACGGGGTAACCGGGCACCCGCCACGGCCTCGGCGTGTCGGGCTCCTTGCGCCGGAGCG
>DASSMN010000511.1:0-3772 GCA_035688885.1 Gemmatimonadales bacterium | reverse complement strand
GGATCGGAGCCGGATCGAGATCCACGAGGCGCCGGACGTGATCGGCATGGGCGAGAAGCCGCTGGCCGCCGTCCGCAAGAAGCCCAACAGCAGCGTGGTCGTCGGCCTGAGCCTCCAGAAGCAGGGACGCTCGGATGCGTTCCTCTCCGCGGGGAACACCGGTGCCACGCTGGCGGCGTCCACCGTGCTGCTGGGCCTGCACGACGGGGTCGAGCGGGCCACCGTGGCCACTCTGTTTCCCACCGGCCGCGAGCCGGTGCTGGTGCTCGATGGCGGCGCCAACCTCGACTGCACCGCCAAGGAGCTGGTGGGCTTCGCCTACCTGGGCACCGTCTATACCCGCGACATCCTCCGCCGTCCCCAGCCCGTCGTCGGCCTGCTCAACATCGGGGAAGAGGAGGAGAAGGGCACCGCCATCGTGCGGGAGGCCCACCAGCTGCTCAAGCAGGCCTCGGGCATCACGTACGCCGGCAACATCGAGGGGCGGGACATCCTGCCGGGCCCGCAGCGACGCACCCACGTGGACGTGGTGGTGTGCGACGGCTTCGTGGGCAACGTGGTGCTCAAGTTCTACGAGTCGGCCGGGCGCCTCTTCGTCGAGCTGCTGCAGGAGCGCGCGCCCGACATCTTCGAGCGGCCCGCCCTGCGTGAGCTGGTGAGCCTGCTGGACTACTCCACCTACGGCGGCGCGCCGCTGCTGGGCGTGCGGGGCGTCTCCATCATCTGTCACGGGGCGTCCAGCCCCAACGCCATCAAGAACGGTATCCGCGTGGCCCTCCAGGCGGTCAGCTCGGGCCTCAACGCGCATATCGCGGCCGAGTTCGCGCAGCGCGAGCCAGCGGCGCGCGCATGATGGTCCGTCCGTTCGCGGAAGTGGCGAGCGTCGGCGTCGCCGTTCCCCCCCGGGTAGTCACCAACCACGAGCTCAGCCAGGTGCTCGACACCTCCGACCAGTGGATCGTCGAGCGCACCGGTATCCGCGAGCGGCACATCGCCGGGCCTGAGCAGACGGTCGCGATGCTGAGCCAGGAGGCGGCCGCACAGGCGATGGCCGCCGCGGGCGTCACGGCGGCCCAGCTCGACTCGATCGTGTGTGCGACGGTGAGCCCCGACCGACTGCTTCCATCGCTCGCCTGCGACCTGCAGGCGCTGATCGGCGCGGAGAACGCGGCGGCGTTCGACATCGGCGCCGCGTGCCCCGGCTACATCTACGCCCTCACGGTGGCCGAGGGGCTCATCGCCTCGGGGCAGAGCGAGACGGTGCTCGTCGTCGGCGCCGAAAAGCTGTCGACAATCACCGATTTCCAGGATCGGTCCACCGCCATTCTGTTCGGCGACGGGGCGGGCGCCTCGGTGGTGCGGCGGTCCTCGACCCCGGGGCGCGGGATTCTGTCGACGTTCATCAAGTCCGACGGCCGCCTCGCGCCGCTGCTCTACCGTCCCGGCGGTGGCTCGGTGGACCCCATCAGCGAGAAGGTGGTCTGCGAGCGGTCGCACTACATGAAGATGGCCGGCCGGGAGGTGTTCAAGGCGGCGGTGCTCGCGATGGCCAACGCCTGCGACGAGGTCCTGACTCGGGCCGGCATCACCGCCGACCAGGTGGACCTGCTGATCCCACACCAGGCCAACCTGCGGATTATCGAGGCCACCGCCAAGCATGCCGGCCTTCCGATGTCGAAGGTCATGGTGAACGTCGACCGCTACGGCAATACGTCCTCCGCATCGATTCCGCTGGCCCTGAGCCAGGCGGTGGCCGAAGGACGGGTGAGGCCCGGCTCGGTGCTGCTGCTGGTCGCCTTCGGCGCCGGCTTCACCTGGGGCAGCGCGGTGATCCGGTGGTGAGCGTCGTCATGTGCCCGGGGCAAGGCGCCCAGCGCGTCGGCATGGGACGGGACCTCGCCGAGCGCTTTCCGGTGGCCCGCGACACGTTCGCGGCCATCGACGACGCGCTCGACGTTCGCCTCTCGCGGCTCATGTGGGAGGGCCCCGAGGACGAGCTGACGCTCACCCACAACACCCAGCCGGCCATCCTTGCGCATTCCGCAGCCGTGTGGGCCGTGATTCGCGACCGGGTCGGGCCGGTGGGTGCCGGCGCCGGGCACAGCCTGGGCGAGTACAGCGCGCACGTGGCTGCCGGCACGCTGAGCGCCACCGTCGCCGCCTCGCTGGTGCGCCGGCGGGGCGAGCTCATGTACGAGGCGGGGCAGGCGCGGCCGGGCGCCATGGCCGCCGTGCTCGGCCTCGCCACCGAGCTGGTCGACCTGGCCTGCAACGAGGCGTCGGGTCCCGACGGCGTCGCGGTGGCCGCCAACCTCAACGCACCCGACCAGACCGTCATCTCCGGTGATCCGGTCGCCGTGACGCGAGCCGGCGAGGGCTGCAAGGCCCGCGGCGCCAAGCGGGTGGTTCCGCTCAAGGTGAGCGGCGCCTTTCACTCGCCGCTCATGGCGCCCGCGGTGGACGGCCTGCACGACGCGCTCACCGGTGTCCCGTTCGCCGATCCCGCCTTTCCGGTGGTGGCCAATGCCAGCGGCGAAGAGGTCCGCACCGGCGTCGACGCCAAGCGCCTCCTGGTCGACCAGCTGACCTCGCCGGTGCGGTGGGTGGCCTGCATGCAGACCGCCGCCGCCCTGGCGCCCGGGGCGAGGTACCTCGAGATCGGCCCCGGGAACGTGCTGTCCGGCCTGCTCAAGCGCATCGTGCCCGACGCGACGACGGTCACGCTCGGCACGGCAGATGAGGTGGAGCGGTTCCTGGCATGACCGCCATCGACCTCAACGGCAAGGTCGCGTTCGTCACCGGGAGTACGCGCGGGATCGGGCTCGCCATCGCGCGCGCGCTGCACGCCGCGGGCGCGGCCATCGCCGTGGTCGGCCGCGAGCAGGCGCGGGCCGCGGCCGTGGCCACCGAGCTGGGCGAGCGCGCCGCCGGGTTCGGCTGCGACGTCGCCGTGAGCGCCCAGGTCGACGCCGCCATCGCCGCCGCCGAGTCGGCGCTGGGGCCGATCGACATCCTGGTCAACAACGCGGGGCTCACCCGGGACAACATCCTGCTCCGATTGACCGACGCCGACTGGGACGCCGTCCTCGACGCCAACCTCAAGGGCGCGTTCCATACGACGAAGGCCGTGATCAAGGGCATGATGAAGCGCCGCGCCGGCCGCATCGTGAACATCACCAGCATCGTCGGCCTGACGGGCAACAAGGGGCAGGCGAATTACGCGGCCAGCAAGGCGGGGCTGATCGGGTTCACCAAGTCGGTGGCCAAGGAGTACGCCGGCCGGGGCATTCTGGTCAACTGCGTGGCGCCCGGGTTCATCGAGACGGACATGACGGCCGCCTTGCCCGATGCGGCGCGCGCGTCATTATTAGAGGACATTGCCCTGGGCCGTCTGGGGCGCCCGGAAGACGTGGCGGGCGCCGTGCTGTTTCTGGCCTCCGACCTGGCCACATACGTGACCGGCCAGGTGCTGGTGGTCGATGGTGGGATGGTCGTCTGACCTCCGAATCGCAACTCCAATCGAGGACCACATGAGCAACGTCGAAGAGAAGGTCAAGGACATCATCGTCGAGGAGCTGGGCGTCGAGCGCGAAAAGCTCACCAGCGAGGCCAGCTTCATGGAGGACCTCGGCGCCGACAGCCTGGACACGGTGGAGCTCGTGATGGCGTTCGAGAAGGAGTTCGACATCGACATCCCGGACGAGGACGCCGAGAAGCTGCGCACCGTCGGCGACGCCATGAATTACCTGCACGAGAAGATCGGGAAGTAACT
>DASSMN010000006.1:0-3088 GCA_035688885.1 Gemmatimonadales bacterium | reverse complement strand
CAAGGGGATCACCGCGCCGGTGCTGGTGGTGGGGTCGCTCGACGAGCTCCAGCAGCGCGGCGCCGAGGCCAAGGGCAAGATCGTGCTGCTGGACGTGCCCTTCACCGACTACGTGGCCACCCGGAAGGTGCGGACCGACGGGCCCTCAGCCGCCGCGCGGGTGGGCGCCGTGGCCTGCCTCATCCGGTCGGTGGCCTCGAACTCGATCCGGAGCCCGCATACCGGGCAGACCCGCTACGACTCGACCACCGCCAGGATTCCCGCCGCCGCGCTCAGCGTCGAGGACGCCATGATGCTGCACCGGTTCCAGGACCGCGGCGAGCCCATGGTGCTGACGCTCCGCATGGGCGCCCGCAAGCTGCCCGACGCGCCGTCGCGCAACGTGGTCGCGGAAATCGTGGGCCGGGAGAAGCCCGACGAGGTGGTCGTGGTGGGCGGGCACATCGATTCGTGGGACGTGGGGCAGGGGGCCATGGACGACGGCGGCGGCGCGGTCGGCGCGTGGGAGGCGGTTCGCCTGATGAAGCGACTGAACCTTCGGCCGCGGCGCACGGTGCGCGTGGTGCTCTGGACCGCGGAGGAGAACGGTGGGGCCGGCGGCCTGGCGTACGCCGCTTCGCAGGCGGATCAGTACGGCAAGCACGTGCTGGCCATCGAATCGGACAACGGCGTGTTCAACCCCAAGGGCGTGGTGCTGGCGGCCTCGGATTCGACGGCGGCCGTCATCCAGCAGGTGGCCGGACTGCTCCAGCCGGTCAACGCGACCGGCGTGCAGCGGGTGCCCGAGAGCCCGGCCGCCGACATCACGCCGCTCGCCGAACACGGCGTGCCGACCATGGAGCTCGACGTGGACAGCGGTCGCTACTTCTGGTATCACCACAGCGAAGGCGACACGCTGGACAAGCTCGACCCCGGGGAGATGGCACGGTGCGTGGCGGTGATGGCGGTGATGGCGTACGTGGTGGCGGACCTGCCGGAGCCGCTGCAGCGGACGACGAACTGACCGCCCGCCCGTCCGGCTTCGAAACCCTCGCCGACGCCACCGCGTAGGCCTTGGTACCTCTCACCTTGGAACCCATGCTCCTCCCGCTCCTCCTGCTGGTCGGAGACACGGACCCCGCGTCCACTTATAACGGGCGCGCCGGACGGCTGGACGTGCGGCCGCCGCGGCTCGAATCCGAGGTCACCGTGGACGGCGCGCTGGACGAGCCGGTTTGGGGGCAAGCGGCGCTGTTGAACGGGTTCTCCCAGTTCACGCCGGTGGATGGCGTGCCGGCGGCGGACTCCACCGAGGTGCTGGTGTGGTACTCGGCGACCGCTATCCATTTCGGCATCCGTGCCTTTGAGTCGCACGGCCAGGTGCACGCCACGCTCGCCGACCGCGACCACATCGACGCCGACGACAACGTGCAGATCCTGCTCGGCACGTTCGACGACGGGCGTCAGGCCTCCATGTTCGCGGTCAATCCCCTCGGGGTGCAGTCGGACGGGGCGCTGGTCGAGACCGGGTCCACCAGCGGCAACGGGTTCAACAACGCGGTGGTGCGGCGCGAGTCCGCCGACCTGAGCCCCGACTACGTGTACGACTCGAAGGGACGGCTCACCGACTACGGCTACGAGATCGAGGTCCGGATCCCGTTCAAGAGCCTCCGCTTCCAGCCGGCGCAGGAGCAGCGGTGGGGCATCAACATCACCCGCCAGGTGCAGCACTCGGGCGCCGAGGATTCCTGGGCCCCGGCCAAGCGCGCCAGCGCGTCGTTCCTGGGGCAGTCGGGTCACCTGGTCGGGCTGACCGACTTGCGGCGCGGGCTGGTGCTCGAGTTCAACCCGTCGGTCACCTCCAAGACCACCGGCGCGAGAGGGTTGAATGGGTGGGAGTACTCGGGCGGCGCGCCCGAGCTCGGCGGCACGGTGCGCTGGGGCATCACCAACAACCTCAATCTCAACGGCACCGCCAATCCGGACTTCTCGCAGGTGGAGTCGGACGCCGGGCAGTTCCAGTTCGACCCGCGGAACGAGCTGTTCTTCTCGGAAAAGCGGCCGTTCTTCCTCGACGGCAAAGAGCAGTTCACCACACCCAACTCGCTGATCTACACCCGCCGCATCGTGCAGCCGGTGGCCGCGGTCAAGCTGACCGGCAAGGGGCTCGGCACCGACATCGGGCTCCTGTCCGCGGTGGACGATCCCGGGGTGTCGCCTAGCGGCCAGGACCACCCGATCTACAACCTGCTGCGCGTGCAGCGCGATGTCGGCGCGCAGTCCCGCCTGGGCCTGGTCTACACCGACCGGGAGGTGGGCGGCGATTACAACCGGGTGGCCGGCGCCGACGCCCGGATCCTGTTCGGTGGCGTCTACACCCTGCAGCTCCAGGCCGCCGGCAGCCGGAGCCGCACCGCGGACGTCACCACCACGGCGCCGCTCCTGTACGCGCGCTTCGTGCGGAACGGGCGCACCTTCGGCTGGCGGCTCGGCGCCGACGCCAGCGATCCGGACTTCCGCGCCCGAAGCGGCTTCTTTCCCCGGCCCGGCTACTCGCACATCAACTTCCAGCCGCGGATGACGCTGTACGGCAAACCCGGAAGCCTGCTCGAGAGCGTCACCGGGGACGTCAACCTCGACGGGCTGTACCGCTACGACCAGTTTGCGACCGACGCCGGCATGCAGGAAGAGAAGATGCACTTCAACGCCAACCTCGGCTTCCGAGGCGGGTGGACCGCGGGCGCGTCCCTGTTGATCGAGCAGTTCGGCTATCCCTCTGAGGTGTACGCGGGTTATCGCGTCCTGCTCGGCGCCGACACGGTGCCGTTCGTCGGTCGGGCGCGGATTCCCAACCGGGACTACGTGCTGCAGATGGCCACGCCGGAGTTCGCGACCTTCTCGGCCAACCTGTTCGCCCTGTGGGGGCACGACGAGAATTTCTACGAGTGGGCCTCGGGCGCCATCTTCTGGATCCAGGGCGGGCTCGACTGGCGCCCCACCGACCAGCTCCGCTTCAACGGCAGCTACCAGCTCCAGCAGGTGAAGCGCCGGACCGATGGGAGCATGGTCAACGTGCAGCACATCCCCCGCCTCAAGGTCGAGTACCAGC
>DASSMN010000014.1:0-7637 GCA_035688885.1 Gemmatimonadales bacterium | reverse complement strand
GGCCTGGCCCACCGGCGCCAGCCGCGCCGTCCACCCCGGGCGATATGCCAGCAGCAGCAGCACCGCCCCGATGTAGGCGAAACAGAGCCACTGGTCCTGCACCAATCCGAATCCGACCGCCAAGGCCTGGTCGAGTCCGGGCCGTCCGGTCTCGGGGAGGTTTCTCAGCACCAGCCACGACAGCGCCCACGACACCGCTCCAAAGCTCATCCAGCCGGCGATGAGCCGCACATGGCGCGTCGGATGGTCGACGATGCCGCAGCGCACGGCGAGCAGGCCCAGGATGAACAGCGCCAGGTTGGTATCGGGCAGCAGGTCGGTCCACCCGTGCGGCAGATAGCCGACGAACAGGTTCCACCGCGCCGAGAGCAGCGCCGCGTATGACCCGTGCTGTGCTGCCGCTTCGACCGCCTGGCGCAGCGCGGGCCGAGCCCCGGCCATCCAGGGCGAGGGCACGCCCACGGCACGCGCGAGAGGAACGGCCGCGGCGGCAGCGGCGGCGGCGGCGAGCAGTGCCCGGTTGGACCACCGCCTGAGCACCAGCAGCGCCAGTCCCCAGGCCGCATACGCGGTCAAAATCTGGAATCCGAAGCCCACCTCGGCGACGACCCCGAACAGCGCCAAGCTCCCGAGCCGCCGAAGATAGATGCGCGTGACGGGTGCGCCTCTGGCCTCGAGCCGCCGGAGCAGCACCGCAAAGCCCACCCCGAACAGGAAGGCGAACGTCCCCCACGCCTTCTGCTCCACGAGCACGTAGACGGCCCACCCGATCAGGTCCTCGAGGCCGGTGGCCTCGAGCCGCATCTTCTGATGGAAGTGGACCAGGATCATCCCGAAGAGCGCCAACCCACGCAGGATGTCGAGTGCGTGGATCCGCTGGTCGGCGTCGAGTGGCGCGGGACGCGGAGACCGCTCGGGCGTAACAGGGTGGACGGTGAGCAGGCGGTACTCGCGAGTGGATGGTAGGGGAGAGCATCCGCCCGGTTGCGGCCGGCCGCAAGGTCCCGGTGCCAGTGCTTGACAGGGAAAGTGGCGCGACATATATAACCTAAAGGTTAAATAACTAAATGGTTACCCAAGACCATGGCTACCGACTCGCTCAGCGTCACCCTCTCGGCTCTTGCCGATCCCACCCGCCGGGCCATCCTGCTTCGGCTGGCCCAAGGGCCGGCCACCGTCAAGGAGCTCTCGGCCCCGTTCGCGATGAGCGGACCCGCCGTCTCCAAGCATCTACGCGTGCTCGAGCGCGCGGGTCTCATCCAGCAGGGCCGCGAAGCGCAATGGCGCCCGCGGACGCTCGAAGCCGGCCCCATTCGCGAGGTCGCGGAGTGGGCGAGCGGATTCAAGCAGTTCTGGGACGCGAGCTACGCGCGGCTGGACGCCTACCTCGACCATCTCAAGCGACAGGAGAAGCCTGATGGCCACCGCCACTAAGACCGGCGTCACCAGCTACGCCACCCCCAACGAGCGGGAGGTGGTCGTCACTCGCGTGGTGGACGCCCCGCGCCGCCTGGTGTTCGCGGCCTGGACCGACCCGAGGCACATTCCCAACTGGTTGCTGGGGCCGGAAGGATGGATGATGCCGGTGTGCGAGCTCGATCTCCGCCCCGGCGGGGCCTGGCGCTATGTCTGGCGCAAGGCCGACGGGTCCGAGATGACGATGGGCGGCCTGGTGCGCGAGGTCACGCCGCCCGAGCGGCTGGTGACTACCGAGCGGTGGGGCCCTGAATGGCCCGAGACCATCAACACGCTCACCCTTACCGAATCGGGCGGGCGGACCACGATCACGCTCACCATCACCTATCCGTCGAAGGCCGCGCGCGATGCGGCGCTCGAGACCGGCATGAAGGGCGGGATGGACGAGAGCTTCGCTCGACTCGATCGGCTGGTTCAGAGCCTGGCGTGAGCGCGATGTCCGCGCATTTCTCGCCACGCTGCCGGTGAACGAGCGCGCGGCCGCCGATGAACGGAACTTCGTCAAGAACAGCGTGAGCTGGGCCCTGCGCTCCATCGGGCGGAGGAGCCCGGCTGGCCGGAGGTGGGACGACCTCAACGTCCTTCCGTCCTCCTGCCCGCTCCCTTACAAGTTCATCGGAGCCCTGCGAGGAGGCGCGATGGCCGAAACCAAGACCGCGAAGAAGCCCCGGCGAAAGAAGCGTCCCGAAGGCGCACCCCGCTCACGCGGGGTGGCCCCGGACGCGCTGGCTACCGGCACACCCCCGGCCGCCGTCACCAGGCTGGCGGAGGCCATCGAATCCGATGGCGGGTCGGTGCTGGCCACCTACCGGGATCCGCTGGGCGGCAACTGGCAGATCTTCGCGGGACTGCCGATCGACCTCATCGAGCCCACTCCGTACCAGCGCGACCTCTCCGACGCCCACGTGGCCAAGCTCTGTTCCGCCATCGACCGGCTGGGCCGCTATCTCGACCCGATGGTGGTGGTGCGCAACGAGACCGGCGGCTACTGGACCCCCAACGGCAACCATCGCCTGGCCGCGATGCGCACGCTGGGCGCCCGATCGGCCGTCGCGATCGTGGTGCCGGAGGCCGAGGTAGCGCACCGGATCCTGCTGCTCAACACCGAGAAGGCCCACAACCTCCGCGAGCGGGCGCTGGAAGTGGCCCGCCTGGCGCAGAGTCTCGCCGAGCTGGACGACCGACCCGAGCGCCAGTTCGAGGCCGAGTTCGAGGAAGCCGCGCTGCTGACGCTCGGGTTCTGCTACCTCGAGAATGGCCGCTTCGCGGGCGGCGCCTATCACCCCGTGCTGCGCCGGATCGACAAGTTCCTCGGCTCCGCGCTGCCCAAGGCCATCGAGATCCGCCGCGAACGCGCCGCGCGGCTGCTCGAGCTGGAGGAAGCCGTATCCGCCGCCATCGCCGGACTCAAGGAGCGGGGATTCGAGAGCCCCTACCTCCGCGCCTTCGTGGTGGCACGCATCAACCCGCTCCGATTCCAGCGCGGCGCCAAGGCGGACTTCGACGAGACGATCGACAAGATGCTGGCGGCGGCCAAGCGCTTCGACGCAGGGCGCATCAAGGCCGAGCAGGTGGCCAGGGCGTCGGGGCCGCCGGAGGAACCCGCCTCCTGACGGCGGCCGGGCCGCTCCTGGATTGGGTGGGCTAGATGCTCGACGAGTCGTGGATGACGGTCTCGAGCTCCTGCGGGGTGCGGCGGCGGCACTCGCGCTTGAGGTCGTCGATATCGGAGGCGAGGAAGTCGCCGAACATGCCTTCGGTGGTGATCTCGAAGGCGGGAAGGTGCTTCTTGGCCGCGGTGTTGGAGTAGAGCGCCACGATCGCCCGGTGGTCGAAGCGATAGAAGGAGTAGGTGGGGTAGCGGCCGAACAGCCAGATCTCGGTGGGCTTGCCGTACTCCCGTGCCAGCCGGGCGAAATAGCGATAGGCGTCCACCACCAGCGCCGGGATCAGCGGCCCGTCGTCGAAGTGCTTCTCGAGCGAAAACATGAGCTCGTGGTTCTCGAGGTCGGGCAGGAACACCTCGAACGTGGTACCCTCCCGGGCCAGAAATGCCTTGATCGCCGCATCGTGGTTCTCGCGCCAGCGCCGGGAGTGGATGAAATACACCACCATGCGGCTGGTGGAGGCGATCAGCTCCTCGAACCGTGGCACGAACGCGGTGAAGGAATCGATCCGGAGAATTTCGGAGGCGGGGGCCGGGACGGAGCTCATCGAGCGAAGATGCGGCCGCCGGCCGGTACGGGCAAGCAAGGCGGAGTCAGCGTATAGCCGCGCCGAGGCTCTCCTGCCCGAGCAGCTGCTCCGGCTTGAGGTCCAGCACCAGCTCGCCCTGGCCCGAGGCCACGGCGCGCACCAGCAGCGCGGTCGGCGAGGCGCGCACGCTCAGCACCCGGCCGGACTTCACGTCCATCCGGAGGTGCACTCCGTCGGCCAGGTCGCGGTTGAGCTTGTCCTCCAGCAGGTCCCGTCCGTCGGCCAGCACGTGGGCCAGGTTGATCCGCACGCGGGTGCGCAGGAAGTCCTCGATCTGCCCCTGCGCCAGCCAGGCTAACGTACCCGTCATCAGGTCGCGCGTGCCAACGTCGTACACCAGGTCGGGCATGTAGAGCTGCGCCTTGGCCGTGTCGTAGGCGGGCCGGCCCACCGCCCACAGTACGCCGCGCACCGAGCCGTGCACGGTGAGCCCCACCGCCACGCGTCCGTCGCCGATGCCGACCAGGTGCAGGCTGTCGAGCACCAGCCGCTGCCGCGCGACCTTGATGATGGTGCCGCGGAGCTCCTTCGTGAGAATGCTGCTGCCGACATCGTACGGCAGCCGACCCTCGGTCAGGAGGTGCAGCACCGGCGGGCGGGAAGTGGAGTCCTGGGGTGGTGGCATGGCGGGCACCGCGACCTCGGGCCGGGGTCCACCGATGATCCGCGGGTTGGCCGAGAGGCCGACGGTGGTCACCAGGGTATCGCCCTGCATCTTGAGCAGGCCGATCCGCACGGTCGACGGGTTGATCACCATCCACAGGCTGTCGCTGAGCCGAAGCGGCGAGCCGACCGTGTTCCACAGCCGCCGGCTCTCCTGCGGCAGGTCGAACGCGGCGACCTTGGCGTCGAAGTCGTGCAGCTCACCCTGGAGCGCCGACTGGGCCGCGGCCATCACCTTGTCGGTGACATCGATGCTCAGGAACGTGACCTTGCAGCGGTCGCGCTTGGGATCGGACAGCGGGGTCACGATCGCGCGAGTTCTCGGCCGGAGAGTCCAGCGGCTGGTGAGCTGGACCGTGGTCTGGATGGTGAGCCGAGCGCGCGGCGGCGTCTCGTCATCGTCGCAGGAACCGCTCAGCTCGGGCAGGATCGGCGGCTTGTACCAGGCCCGCACTCGGTAGCGCACCTCGGCCTGGAGCGTCGCGGTCCGGCCGCTCACCGCAATGCGGAACGGACTCCGGCTGGCCGCGTAGGCATAGTGCACCCGCTTCTTGTTGGGAACGTCGTGGCGCTGGTCCAGGCTCCCGAACGAGACCGGCACTTCGTCTTCGAGCCAGTGCATGGCGGGCCCCAGGTCGTAGCGCACCGGCACGTCGAGGTAGGAGGTAGGCACCGGCGGCAGCGTATCCACCCAGGTGGCGGTCGCCCGGGGCACCGGGGGCGCCACCTTGTCGCCCCGGCATGCCGCGGCGGCCCCACACAGGAGCACACCGACGAGCCAGCGACGGAGCGGCGACAGCGGCATGACGCGCCTTCCTCGAGCGATGGGGAGCAGTGGTGTCCGGATGTTCGTGACGGTGCCAAGGTGATCGCTGGGAGGGCCTTACGACCATGATCTGCGTCACTGGTGGGCGGTGGGGCGGGACCGCGGAGGTCGCTATCTTCAGGCCAGGAGCGGCACTTCACCGATGCAGGTGCACACCCGAGGAGCAGCGCATGACCGGATCCCCCTGGATGCTCAGCCTGGCGGCCCTGACCTTCGCCGGGGCCCTGACCGCCTGCGGCGGCAAGGACCACCCGCCGGCCGGCCGCGACACGACAAGCGGCATGTCGGCCGATTCCGCCCCGGCACAATCAGCCGGGGCCGCGGGCCCCACCAAGGTGGAGGGCTTCGAGCACCCCGAGTCGGTCAAATACGACGCCGAGCTCGACGTGTGGTACGTGGCCAACATCAACGGCTCGCCGTTCGACAAGGACGGCAACGGGTACATCTCCCGGCTCAAGAGCGATGGCAGCCTCGACTCGCTCAAGTTCATCGTCAGCGGCGTGAACGGCGTGAAGCTCGACGGTCCCAAGGGCATGGCGCTCCAGGGCGACACTATCTGGGTGGCGGACATCACCAACGTTCGCGGCCTCAACCGGCGCACCGGCCAGCCGGTCGCGAGCATTGCCGTCAAGGGCGCCAAGTTCCTCAACGACATCACGGTCGGCGAGGACGGCATCTACGTGACCGACACCGGCACGGAAGCGGCCAAGAACGGCATGAGCCATACCGGCCCGGATCGCGTCTACCGGATCGGCCCCAAGCATGAGGTCAGCGTGGCTATTCAGAACGACAGCCTCGCCGGGCCCAACGGGATCACCTGGGACGGCGCCGGCCGCCGGTTCATCGTGGTGCCGTTCATGGGGAAGACGATTGTCGCGTGGACGCCAGGCTCCAAGCAGGTGACCCCGCTGGGCGCGACCAAGGGCCAGCTCGACGGGGTCGAGGTGCTGGGCGGTGGCCGGGTGCTGTTCACCAGCTGGGCCGACTCGAGTCTCGACGTGTTGGACAACGGCACGGTCACGACGGTAAGCACCGGTCTTCCCTCGCCGGCCGACATCGGGGTGGACCTCAAGCGAGGGCGGGTGGCCATCCCGCTCCTGCTCGAGAACCGCGTCGAGTTCCGCCAGCTGCCGGCGGAGAAGGGAGCGGGGGCCTCATGAGCCTCGTGAGCTATGCGGCGGTGGCCGCCGTGGCGTTGGCGGCAGGCGCGGCGGGGGCCTGGGCGGTCAAGCGGCCGCCGGCCCGGAAGATGGATCCGGTCACCACCCACGGCGAGTGGGTGAAGTATGCGCGCGGCACCGACTCGGTCCGCGCCTACGTGGCCTATCCCGAGCGGAAGACCAGGGCGCCGGCAGTGATCGTCATCCACGAGATCTTCGGCCTCACGGACTGGGAGCCGACCGTGGCCGACCGGCTGGCCAAGGCGGGTTACGTGGCCATCGTGCCCGACCTGCTCTCGTCCAAGTACGGCCGGAGCCCGGCCGACGCCGACAGCGGACGCAAGCTCATCGGTGAGCTCGAGCCCGAGCGGATCACCGCCGACCTCGACGCGACCTACGGCTACGTGAATGCGCTGCCCGCGGTCGAGAAGGATCACATCGGGACCATCGGGTTCTGCTGGGGCGGGGGACAGAGCTTCCGCTATGCCACCAACAACCCGAACCTCCGTGCGGTGGTGGTGTGCTATGGTCCGCCGCCCGATACCGCGGCCATGCGACGGATCCAGGCGCCCGTGCTCGGCGTGTACGGGGAGAACGACGAGCGGATCAACGCGACGCTGCCCACGGTGGTGGCGGCGATGCAGTCGGACGGCAAGACCTTCAGCCACGAGGTCTACCCCGGTACCGGCCACGGCTTCCTCAAGCCCGGCCGGCAAGGGAGCGACGGACCGCAGGTGGAGCGGGCCTGGAAGCGGATTCTCGATTTCTACCACGCCCGGCTGGGCAAATGAGGCTGGCCTGGGGCGAGGCGGGCAGGGTAGCCGGCACTGCCGGTTGGCGGCTGGCCGCGCGTCCGCTCGCGATCGGGTTGCTCGTCTGCGCGGCGATCCTCGGCATGTGGACTCGAGCCGAGGCACAGTCGCCGCCGCCCGATTCGGAGGCCGGAGCGCAGACCCCTCGCCACTACAGCATCACCCTGGTCACCAGTGACACCAGCGGTCACCTGCTTGGGGAGGTCGAGGTCGCCTGGCGGCTCCGGACCGTCGAGCCCGTGGCCATGCGGCTCGATTCTGCCTTCCGGGTGGTGCGCGTACTGGTGGACGGGAAACCCAACACCCGGCTCTCACGCACGATGTACGCCCGGCAGGACGACGAGGTCGTCGTGCCCCACGAGAAGGCGCCGGGCGATACGCTCACCACCCGAGTTCGCTATCACGGCATTCCGCGCGGCGGGTTCCGCGTGGGCGCCGATCGCG
>DASSMN010000019.1:0-4201 GCA_035688885.1 Gemmatimonadales bacterium | reverse complement strand
AAGCGCGTGTCGAGGTTGTCGGCCAGTCCCAGGTCGAAGTAGGCGTCCACCGGCCGCTTGCCCTGGGCCGCCGCGATCTCCTCCATGGTGCGGCCCACGTGGGCGGCGAGCTCGGGCCGCCCCACCTCCCGCACGCGCATCTGCCCCCACATGTGGCTGCGCTTGCGGCTCTCGAGCTCCTGCCGGAAGGCCTCACGGAACTCGGGGTCGCGGTAGAGCGCGGTCTGCTCGGCGGGCGAGCGGTTGAACGCCTTCTGCCAGGAGACGAAGGAGCCGAACATGGTCGGGCTCTTGAGGTCGCCCTGGCTCATGATCGGCCGCGGCGTCACCTGGGGGATGGCCTGCTTCACCAGGTCGCCGAGCTTGGCGAAGGTCTGGTCGTGGAAGCCGGGATCGCCCGGGTGCGCGAAGAGCGCGAGCCACGTCACCGGCCGGCCGCTGGCCCGCGTGATCTGGCGCAGGAGGTCGACGTCGTCGTCGCTCACCGCGTGCATGCCGCCCGAGTTCAGGATGATCTCGATCGCGCCGCGGCCGGCGTCGCGGAGGCCCGCGACCACCCCGATCAGCTCCTCGCGGCTCGCGTTGCGACAGGCGAGGGGACGCCCCTGGTAGCCCACGTGGTTGCGCGAGGTCGTGGTGGTGAAGCCGAAGGCGCCCGCCTCCATCGCCTCGCGGAGGAGGCGCCGCATGGTCGCGATCTCGTCCGGGGTGGCGGTCCGCTCGAACGAGGCCTCGCCCATCACGTAGTGCCGGAGCGGGGTGAACGCGACCAGGCCCGCCACGTTGATGCCGAGCCCGCCGCGCCCGACCGCGTCGAGGTACTGGCCGTAGCTCTCCCACTGCCAGTCGATGCCCGCCTTCATCACGTCGTAGGGGATGGCCTCGACGTTGACCAGGTCCTGCATCAGGATCTCGCGCGTCTCGGGCCGCACCGGCGCGACGCCCACCCCGCAGTTGCCCATGATCACGGTGGTGACGCCGTGCCACGGCGAGCACGTGAGGAGCGGATCCCAGGCGATCTGCGCGTCGTAGTGGGTGTGGGGATCCACGAAGCCCGGAGCCAGAACCAGGCCGTCGGCATCCAGCACCCGCTCCGCCGCCTGTCCGCTGGACGGGCCCACGTACCGGATCCTCCCTCCCGCCACCCCCAGGTCGCCCATGAAGGCGGGCGCCCCCGTGCCGTCGCAGATGCGCGCGTTCCTGATCACGAGATCGAGCATGAGCGCTCCCCTTTCGCCACGCCTGGAGGTGAAACCGCCGAAGCCGACCCTGCCGGCGGCCTCAAGAATGGCGAGTCGTCGCCGCCCGGTCAAGTCCCTTGCCGAACCGGCACCGTCCCTCGCACGGCGGCGGCTCCGGCGGGGCGTCCGGATTGTTTGGCTACCGGAGCCCCGTGCTATTATTGGCCGGTTTGTCGAAGGGTGATCTGCCGTGTCTCGGACCCAAACGAGGGAGTCATCGATGATCCGGGCTTTCATGATGCTCGTCGCGGCGGCCGCGCTCCTCGCTGGATCGGCGAGCGTCACGTGGGCGCAGTCTCCCAGCTCCGGGCAGGATCCGGCCGCCGGCTCGCGGGTGTTCGACGCGAAGGGATGCGTGAAGTGCCACTCGCTGAACGGCTCCGGCGGGAAGGTCGGGCCCGACCTGGCAAAGATCTCGAGGCCGCACACCTTCTACGACCTGGCCGCCGCGATGTGGAACCACCTCCCGCGCATGACCGAGCGGATGAAGCAGCTCGGCATCACCCGACCTCAGCTCGATTCCGAGGAGGCGAAGAACCTCGTCGGATTCCTGTACTCGCTCGGCTACTTCGACAGCCCGGGGAACACCGAGACCGGCAAGCGTCTCTTCACGACCAAGCACTGCGCGGAGTGTCACGGGGCCGCCGGGCCAGGCCCGAACGTGGATCATCTCAAGCAGTTCGGCTCGCCTCTCTATGCGGCCGCCGCGATGTGGAATCACGGCCCGCAGATGGCCGACGTGATGAAGGCCAAGGGTGTCGAGCGGCCCACCTTCACCGCGCTCGAGCTCCGCGACCTGATCGCGTACCTGTCCCCCAACACGGGGGCGGCGGCCGGGTCGGTGTTCGTGCTACCGGGTGACGCGGAGCGCGGACGGCTCCTCTTCGCGGAGAAGCAGTGCGTGCAGTGCCACAGCGTCGGTGGGGCGGGCGGTAACGTGGGGCCCTCGCTCACCGACAAGGGGGTGCGCCGGAGCCCGCTCGAGTTCGCGGCCGCGATCTGGAACAAGGCTCCGGCGATGACGGCGGCGATGGCGGCCCGGAACATCACGATCCCGCAGCTCCGGCCGGAGGACATGGCCGATCTGGTGGCCTACCTCTACTCGTCTGGCTACTTCGCGGCCTCGGGAAGCCCGAGCCGCGGCTGGGCCATGCTGTCGACCAAGGGCTGCCTCGCGTGCCACGGCGTCTACGGTGAGCGGGGGAAGTCCGCGAGCGACCTGACCCGGGCGAAGGGTATGGATTCTCCCGCGGGCGTGCTGGCCGCTCTCTGGAACCACACCGTGGTCACGGCTCCCGCTCCGGGCGGGGGCAGGGCGCCCTGGCCGACGTTCCAGTCACGGGAGATGGCGGATCTCGTTGCGCTCCTTCAGGGAATTCGACGGGCTCAGTGAGACCGTGACCGGCTCGGTGCCCCGGCCCCCTGCGATGGTGGGGGTAAGCAATGGCCCGGTGGACCAGCGCGATGGCCGGCCACCGGGCCGATGTGCGGCGGACCCGCCGGGCCCGCTCGCGTCCCGGCAGCAGCCGGGACCTTGGTACTGCCGTGCCGCTCGACGAGCTCTGTCGGTTGACCAGGCCCCGACGGTGTTCGTCGAGGCCAGTAGACCGGATTCAGCCTCGACGGGCAATGAGGTCCCGGCTCCAATTTCATGGCTCGTTCGGCTCACGGGACGTGGGCACCGGGATTGCAGCCTTTCCCGGCAGAGGTGATGTCCATGGACTGGACCATGACCTATGGGCCGGCTGAACCGGTTGATGGCGGACAGGTGAGCTGGATGTTGGGATGGGGGTTCCTGGCCTGGGGGATCGTCACGGCACTGGTGCTGTTGCTCGCCACGGTCGCAGCCAGTCGCCTCGTGCACCGCCGTTTCTGGTGCGCGCAGGCCGGATGCGAGGTCGACGTGGAGTTCGAGGAGCATGGGGTGCCGGGGCTCCGGCGGTTCATCGCGGTGCGCCGCTGCAGCGCGTTCACGCCGTCCACGGCGGTGACGTGCCGCCAGGCCTGCCTCCATGGGGGTATCCCGGAGGGGACTGCCACCGCCGTCGACGGCCAAAGCCCCACCCAGCCCGGGCGCTCGGCCTGAGGCGCCGCCTCCCCAGATGGGGCCTCGCCGCACCACGCCCAGACGCCCGAGCTCGAGGGGCTGCCGGGAATCGGGCGCAAATCGACCACTTGCGAGGCAAGAGCCGTCGGCACCTCACTTGCAGAATTCCCGACCGACCGGCCGAACAGGGGGAGGTCACCGAATGCTGGCACGGAGCCGCATGAAGGCGTCGGAAGGGGTGGATCTGGCCGAGATGCTCGCCACGACCGCGGAGGGCGGCTTCGCGATCGACGCGGAGGGTCGGATCGCCCTGTGGAATCGGGGGGCGGAAGACCTGCTGGGCCACACCGTCCGCGAGGCGGTCGGCCGCCGGTGCTGCGAGTTGCTGGCGGGTGACGACGAGAACGGCAACCGCCTGTGCTGTCGCGGCTGCCACATCAGGGAGATCTCGAAGGCCCGCACCCCCGTCCACAGCTTCGACATGCGGACGCGCACGAAGAGCGGGTCGACCATCTGGGTCAACGTCAGCACGCTCCGGGTCTCGAGCGACGAGAGCGGCGACCGCACCGTGCACCTGATCCGCGACGTGACCACGACCCGCGAGATCCTGGGCCTCATCCGCGAGCGCTTGACCCCCGCGTCGCCTTCGGCCGCGCCGCCGGACGGTAGCAACGGTGTCCTCACGCGGCGAGAGATCGAGATCCTGCACCTCGTCGCGAGCGGCCTCAATACCAAGGACACCGCCGAGCGCCTGCACGTGAGCCCGGCCACCGTTCGCAATCACGTCCAGAACATCCTGGGCAAGCTCGGGGCCCACAGCCGGCTCGAGGCGGTGGCCTACGCGAACCGGCACCGGCTGATCTGAGCCCTCGCGCCGCGGGGGCGCCCTCGAGCGAGCCCGCGCGGGCCCACC
>DASSMN010000557.1:0-6532 GCA_035688885.1 Gemmatimonadales bacterium | reverse complement strand
TCCGCCTCCTCGGCCGGCAGGATCACCGCGCGGTCCTCGAGGGGATGGATCTTGATCTTGGCTCTGACCGTGGTAGCAGTGGACATGGAGCCCTCCCAGCGGAGTCGGTAGTCTGCGTGTTTCGACGGGTCGTGGGGAGCGCGGAAGGTGCCGCCCCCTCCGAGCCGGCGGCCTAGCCCTGCGAGGCGATCTCGTGGAAGGTCGAGTTACCGACCCCATATGCCTGCACTTCGGGCGTGCCTTCAACCAACCCCGTCAGGCCCTTGAGCACCTGGGGATAGGTATCGCGGCTGTACTGGTCTGCACTCTCTTTGCTATCCCACAGGCTGATGGCGATCGCATCTCGGCCGTGCTCGGCGACGAACGTGATCTCGTCCTTGAACCCATCCTGCTTCTGCATCAGGGGCAGGATGTCCTTCTCGAACGTTCGGGTGAACTCACTGATGCTATTGGGCTTCAGGCGCAGCCTTACGGTGCGAGCATACATCAGCAACTCCTTGATTTCGTGAGACTTAATATGTACTTGACCGATGCGGTTTGACATATACATATTACATCAATGTACTTCATCTGTCAAGTTAAGTTATAGCCTGATTGTATTTAACTATGTGAGTTAACACGAGGCTATTCGGAGCATCTCATGGATGTGTCGTTCGTAATCCGGCAGCGGTTGGAAGAGTTCGGCCTGGAGCAACGCGAGCTCGCCCGTGCGGCGCAGGTGACCGAGTCCTACATCTCGCAGCTCCTGACCCGGAAGAAGGCGCCTCCCGCACCGGGCCGCACCGACATCTATGAGAAGATTGAGCGGTTCCTCAAATTGCCGAACGGGGAGCTGGCGCGGTTGGTGCGGCTCCAGCGGAAGGCGGAATTGAAGCGAGAGCTGGGGGAAGAACCGGCACCCCTGTTTCGGGAAGTTCGCGAGCTGATCCTCCGCAAGTGTCATCCCGATAGGGAACGGCAGGTCCGCGCGATCTTCGAGGCGCAACCATTCGGCGAGCTCGAGCGGCTGGTCACCCAACGGCTGCTGGACGTGGTCACGGCCGTGGCCAAGGAGGAGCTGGGCAACGAATACTGGCTCCGTATGGTTGCGGACCTCAGCGACCGAAGCTTCGAGGAGATGCGCGTCATCGTGCTCGAGTTCCTGGATACGGACATCTTCCACCTGACCCGGGAACAGTGCGTCGCCTTCCTGGAGCCGCTGATCGAATCCTGGGACATCGACCTCGCGACCTTTGCGCTGGACATCGTCCTGAATCCCAGGGTCGTCGCCGCAAATGTGAAGCGCTTCGAGTTTGTCGAGCGGGAGCCGGGCCAGTTGGTCGGCGAAGAACCCGGGCTTAGCGAATTTCTTCGGGATCCGACTCTCAGCGGCGGGGTGACCGAGGACGAAGTCGCGTTTCTCAGGCGGCTGGCGTTCGGCGCCAAGCGGCCGACGCCCCTCTATTACTACCGCGAACTGCAGAGCCTCAGGGACCCGCTGCACTTTTCGCGCGCCGTAGATTGATCGGATCGCGGCGACATTGGGCACCCCTTGCCCGGCGGCGCAGCGCGATCGACAGCCTGGTGGCGCGACGACTGCAGAGGGCCTCGATTTGCTGCGGCTGCGCAATCGCACGTAGGCACTGGCCGACCGGCTCGCTATTCAGCGTACCGCCCGATAAGTTCCGTGTACCCTCCCAGCACTTCGGCAGAGAGGCGGTTCCCTCCACCGAAGGTCGCTCAGCCCATGACCAAGACGATCCTCCTTGCCTTTCTCGCGATCGCGCTCGTGACAGCGCTCGCCACGTATCGCAGCCTTGCCGGCCTCCGCGCCAAGCGGCGCACGGCATGGGAGCTCGAGCGGGCCGAGTGGCGGCTGTGGATCAGTCGTCCGTAGCACCGTCGCGACTGCCCCTGGCGATCGTCGTTGCTGGGCGGCATCGGGTGGCGCGGGAGTAATCGTGCCCACCTGTGCGGAGGACGGCTACCCGATGGTTCCGGTTCGCGACATGGGGACGGCGGGCTTCGCGTGGCGGTGCACCAACGCCTGGCATCCTCGCGCGCCGGCGCCATGTCCGGCATGTGGGTACACCGGTCGCCCGCGCGAAGCCGCGGTCGGCGCGAACCGTGTGGCGGTCTGTCCGGTGTGCCGACACCAATGGGTTCCTTTCGGAATCTGACGTCGCGCTCGCGCTGGGGCTCGCAGCGTCTCGCTCGCCGGACGTTACCGCGGTCCTCCGCTCACACTCGCTTGCTGTTCGCACCCCATGTAGCTATCTTCACCATTGTATCCGGGGCGCTTGCGCACCCGAATCCAACGTGATCAGGGAGGGGCTGGCGTTGACGCCGGCCCCTTTTTCTTTACGGGTTGTCGTTCCCGGCGCATGTCGGCGCCGCGGCAACCGCGCCCCGCGTGGAGGCGTGATCCACGCTATCCGTAGTCGGCCGTGCGGCATGTCCTCACTCCGATTACCTCATTTGCAAGGAGTAGGAACAATGCGCACCACTGGCACGGTCAAGTGGTTCAACGACGCCAAGGGCTTTGGTTTCATCACGCCCGAGGACGGTCAGAAGGACTGCTTCGTCCATCATTCGGCGATCCAGGCTCAGGGCTTCAAGAGCCTGGCCGAGGGTGACCGGGTAGAGTTCGACGTCGTGCAGGGCCAGAAGGGCCCGGCGGCGGAGAACGTCTCGAAGCTCGGGCAGTAATCGAGGGGCGGCGGAAGCCGCCTGGACATAGCGCAACGGCCGGCCCGTCTTCGGATGGGCCGGCCGTTGCGGTTTCAAGGCCAAAGGTCCCGGTGCCCCGAGCCAGCCACCGGCCGACTCGGCATCGTTCGGCGGCGGTGCTTCCGCCCTGTTGCCGTATCACTTCGCGCGCTCGCCCGAGAGCCTTCGCTCGTACCAGGAAAGCAATGGCCGTGCGCTGATGCCGTGCAGCAGGATGCTGGCCGCAACGACGGAGATCGTCACCCCCGCCAGCTCTGTCGCGGCCGGACCCGAGAGACCGTGGTTCAGGGCGTAGCTCAGATAGTAGAGGCTCCCGATTCCGCGAATGCCGAACCACCCCATGAGCCAGCGTTGGGGGGGCGTGGTCGGCGAGCCCACGAGCAGTAACCGGGTCGCGACCGGGCGGATCACCAGCATGAGCAGGAGCGCGAGGGGAACGGCCCGCAGGTCCCAGTGGGTGGTCAGGCACACCCCCACCAGAACCACCAGCAGCAGTTCAACCAGTCGCTCGACCGTATCCCCGAACGAGATCGTCTCCGCCACGAGCACGCCCGCAGCGACTGCCGGCTCTCGCAGCTCCTCCGCCTCGACGGTCGCGCCGACCAGGTCCTCCGCCGGCGGATGGGGCGAGGCCTCGGTCGCAGGATCCCTTACTGGCGGCGCCGGGTTCCGTGCCTGCTCGGGATGCGGCGTCTCCCGCGTCACGTGCAACTCGGCGTGCCGCAGGCCCACGCCGGCGGCGAAGGTCGCCAGGAATCCCCACGCGCCGATGGTTTCGGCGCCGACATAGGCGAGCGCCATGAGGGCGAGCGCCAGGAAGTCGCTCGGCGCGCGGGTGTCCTGCTGCAGGCTGCGGAGCCAGATGGCTAGTCGCCCGACGGCGCGGCCGAGTCCGAAGCCCAGGAGCAGACCGGCGGGCACCGCCCACACTCCGCGCCCCAATACCCACTCGCCGATCCAGGCCCCTGGGCCACCGTGCTCCGCCCAGAGCAGGGCAAAGACTACGAAGGGAAACGCCGCGCCGTCGTTCAACCCGGCTTCGCCCGATAGTCCGTAGCGCACCCGGTCGTGGTCGGTGGCGCTATCCACCTTGACCATGCTGGCCAGCACCGGGTCAGTCGGGGCGAGCACCGCCCCCGTCAGCAGGGCCATCGCCGGATCCAGGCCGAGCAACAGGTGAGCACCCAGCGCCACTCCCAGGACGCTCGCCAACATCACCGGTCCGGCGAGCCGGTAGGCCGCGACCCAGGCGGCGTGCTGCAGCGGCAGCCGTAGCTTGAGCCCACCCACGAACAGCGCCACGATCACCGCGACTTCCGTGAGCCTTTCGAACCACGGCCCGGCCTCACGCAGGTCGATGCGTAGCCACCCGAATCCGAGCGGACCGATGGCCACGCCCAGCGCCAGATAGATGGTCGACGTCGAGATGGGGAGGTTCCGCAGATAGGTGGACGCGAGGGCCAGCAGCAGCAGCACGAGGCCACCGAGCGCCATCCAGCCGAGGAAGCTCACTTGTCAGGGGGAACTGAATTAGACACGGGCCTCGACGTCGAGAACATGCCCCACACCGCGATAAACATCGCCGCGATCACGGGTCCGATGACGAAACCGTTGATGCCGAGGATGGCTATCCCGCCCAGCGTGGAGATCAGCACGACGTAGTCGGGGATCCTGGTGTCCTTGCCGACCAGGATCGGGCGCAGCACGTTGTCCACCAAGCCAATGACGAGCACGCCGTACGCGGTCAGCACGATGCCTTGCCAGATCGCGCCGGTCGCCAGGAAGTAAACGGCGACCGGCAGCCAGACCAGCGCGGCCCCCACCGCGGGCAGCAGCGACAGCAGTGCCATCACGGTCGCCCAGAGCGCCGGCGCGTGGATCCCCAACAGCCAGAAGATCAGACCTCCGAGCGCGCCTTGCACGACGGCCACGACGAGGGTCCCTTTGACCGTGGCACGGATGACGCCGGTAAATCGGCTGGCGAGCGTGCGCAGTTGCTCCGGGTGCAGCGGAATCGCCGCCCTGATGGTCTCTACCAGTGCGTCACCGTCGCGGAGCAGGAAGAACAGCAGGTAGAGCATGACGAACAAGCTGAGGACGAAGTTCAGCGTGTTCTGGCCGAGATTCAGCGCCTGTCCCGCCAGGAACTGGCTGCTCTTCTTCAGTGCAGCGGACAGCCTCTCCTCAACCAGGCCCAGATTCGTCAGTCCGAAGCGGTCCAGCAGGTCGGTGACCCAGCCGGGCAGCGCGTTGAAGGTTTGCTGGAAATACCGGCCGATGTCGAACTCTCCCGATTGGATGCGTTCGTAAACGGCGGCCCCCTCCTGTACCAGCAAGGCCGTGAGCAGCGTCAGCGGCAGAATTACCAGCACCAGGATCATGCCCAGCGTGGCGAGGGCAGCGAGGGTGCGGCGCCGCCGCATGGACTTCAGCAGTCTGCGGTAGGGCGGTGCGAAGAGGATCGCGAGGATCACACCCCATAGCACCGCGCCGAAGAACGGCCAAAGAATCCAGGCGAAGGCGAGGGATACCGCGACGAGAAGAGCAAGGAAGGCCTTGTCTTCGAGGGTAGAAGATCCCGCCGCGCGCGGAGGCGTCACCGGGTCCGCTCGCACGGCTCCATCACGCCCGCCGTTGTCGCAGCACGAGCGATGTTGCGAAGCATCCCGGCGAACACCATCTGATGCAGTCCCCACAGCCCGTACCAATAGAACAGACCGCCGACTCCGACCGGATCGAAGAGCGCGGTCTGCCGGATCAGACTGCCCCCATCCCCCGGCGTCACCTCGAACTGAAGCCACGCCCGTCCTGGAATCCGCATTTCGGCCGCGAGTCTGAGCAGCCGCCCGGGCTCTACTGCTTCGACCCGCCAGAAGTCCAGTGTCTCCCCCGTCATCACCGACTCGGGATCCCGTCGGCCTCGTCGCATCCCTGGTCCACCGACCGCGAGGTCGAGCAGCCCACGCAGCCGCCAGAGGGCATCCCCGTAGTACCAGCCCGCCTCTCCGCCGATGCGGGAGATGAGCCGGAAGGCCTGATAGGGCGCACAGGCCACCCAAGCCGCCCGCGAGTCCACCAGACGGGACCCGAACTTCACTCCCCCCCAGCTCCTCGGCGCCCGCTGAGAGGAGAGGGCGTCAGACCAGCGCGTGGCCGCGAACTTGAGGTCCTCGTTGACCAGCGCGCGGGCCAGTACCTCGCGGATGCCGCGGGGCCGCACGGTGAAATCACGGAGCGCGGCGTCGTCCTGCACCACTGTCGGGTTCCGCATCCCGTCGATCAGCTCTCGCCCCACCCGCGCGTGCACCGGCGAGACCAGCGCCAGCCAGAGGCTCGAGAGCCGCGGCGTGAGCAGGGGCACGGGAAGCATGACTCGTCTCAGCCCTCGGAGCCCGGCGTACTCCCGCATCAGATCACCATAGGAGACCCGGTCGGGGCCCCCGATCTCGTAGACGACGCTCTGCCGGGCCGCGAGATCGAGCGCCGCCATCAGGTAAGCGATGAGATCCTCGATGCCGATCGGCTGCGTCGGCGTGTTCACCCAGCTCGGCGTCACCATCGCGGGAAGCCTCTCGACCAGCGAGCGGACCAGCTCGAACGAAAGGCTGCCGGAGCCGATCACGATCGAGGCACGGAACTCGATCGTCGGGATGCCCGACTCGCGGAGGATCCGGCCGACCTCCTGCCGGCTCGCGAGGTGTGGGGATAGGCGCTCGCCCTGGCCGAGACCGCCGAGGTAGACGAGCCGGTTCACTCCGGCGTCCCGGGCGGCCTGGGCGAAGGCCTGCGCACCCCTGCGGTCATGCTCCGCGTAGGCGCCGGA
>DASSMN010000294.1:0-5074 GCA_035688885.1 Gemmatimonadales bacterium | reverse complement strand
ATCCCTAGCGAAGCGAGGTATCTGCTCCACGGTTTTCGGCAGCCGTGGAGCAGATCCCTCGCTTCGCTCGGGATGACAGTATCGGTGTGCTGCCCTACGCCCCCGACGCCCGCTTGAGCGCGTTCGCCGCCGGAGCGTCCTCCACCTCCACCCCGTCCGATTTGAGCCGCTCGATCTGCCACCGGTCCAGCCGGACCGTGAGCTCGACCGCGTCCGCGCCGTCGGCTCGGCTCAGCACCTCGCCATCGCGATACAGCGCAGCGACGCGCGCGCCGTCGGCCACCGGAATCCGGATCCGCACCGTCGGACGCCCCACCCGCTCGAGCTCCCGAAGGCGCGCCTTGAGCCCGATGATGCCGTCGGTCCGCATGGTGGACGTGGTGACGGCGTCGGGGTAGAGCTCGCGGACCCGGGTGGCGAACGCCAGCGGGTCGGGCAGCGCATCCATTTTGTTGAACACCACCAGAATCGGGCGGTCCGCCAGGTCCAGCTCGGCCAGCACGCGCTCCACCACGTGCATCTGGCCTTCCCAGTCCGGATGGCTCGCGTCCACTACGTGGAGCAGCACGTCCGCCGCGCGGGCCTCCTCGAGCGTAGCGCGAAAGCTGGCCACCAGGTGGTGCGGCAGCTTGCGGATGAATCCGACCGTGTCCGTCACCCTGGCCCGCTGGCCTTCGCCCAGGTCCACTTCACGGGTCAGCGTGTCGAGCGTGGCGAACAGCCGGTCTTCGACCACGATCTCGTGCTGGCCCGAGAGCGCGCGCAACAGGCTCGACTTCCCGGCGTTGGTGTAGCCCACCAGCGACACGCTCAGCATCGGGTCGCGGCCCGCGCGCAGGTTCTCGCGGTGGCGCTCGACGCCCTTGAGCTTGGCCTTGAGTCCCTGGATGCGCTGGCGGATGATCCGGCGGTCGGTCTCGAGCTGGGTCTCGCCTGGCCCCCGAAGACCGATGCCGCCGCGAATGCGCGAAAGGTGGGTCCACATCCGGGTGAGCCGTGGCAGCATGTACTCGAGCTGGGCCAGCTCGACCTGGAGCTTGGCTTCGTGGCTCCGGGCCCGGGTGGAGAAGATGTCGAGGATGACCTCGGGCCGATCCATCACCCGCACCTTGAGCTCGCGCTCCAGGTTGGCCCCCTGCACCGGGCTCAGCTCCTCGTCGAAGATCACCAGCGAAGCGCCCGACTCCGCAACCGCGGCCGCGACCTCTTCGACCTTGCCCTCGCCGATCAAGGTGGCCGGATTGGGCGAGGCGATCTGCTGCGACATCCGCCCCACGACTTCCGCGCCGGCGGTGTCCACCAGACGGGTGAGCTCCTCGAGATGCTCGGTCACGTGCCGCGCGTCGCTGGAGCCTTTGCGCGGGGCCGCGATCAGGACGGCGCGCTCGATCGGATCCCGGACCTGAATCAGCTGCCTAATGACCGCTCCCCGGCACCGGTCAGTGCCCGATCGAAGGTTGAATCAGCCCGCCGAGCCGGCTCAACGGCGCGCGGCCCTGATGGCTGAAAGTGACATCGCGCGGGCCGATCGGCGTCGCAACCGACAACCGCCCGTTGATGGTGTAGGGAAGCTCGCCCGCATTGAGCGCCGTCCGGACCGCGCCGGCGACGCCGCTCCAGGCGAATGTCAGCGGAAGGGTGAGAACCGTGGTGTCGCCTTTCTGGGTCTGGAACTCGCTGTCGTAGACCACGTCGCCCACGTGCGACTGCTCGACGTCGAGGCCCAGGTTGAGCTTGGTGCCCTGCACGTCGAACGGATTCGGGTTGTACACCCCGACCAGCAGGTTCAAGGTGCCGCCGGTGAGGTTTACGTTCTGCACCACGACACGCTGCAGCTGAACGTCCGGCTCCTTGAACAGGTCCTGGAGCCCGGCACACGCACCCAGGAGAGCCGCCACGACCCAGCCGCCGAGGCGGAGCGGCAGCCTGAGAGGCCTGTGAAATATAGCCGAGCGCACGCTCCGACTATGTTGCCGGGCGGCGTCACCGGCGGTGCGGGGGGTCACAGGAGGTGCCCCGGGTCAGGGATCGGTCGCATCGTCTCGACCCTCCGCCCCATCCCCGCCCTCCCGCTCCTCCGAGCTCCCCTCCTGCATCGCCTCCGCCTTCTTTCGTTCCCACCAGGCGATCCGCTCAGCCACCTTCTTCTCGTACCCGAAGACCCCCGGCCGGTACAGCGTCATCCCCTTGAGCTCGTCGGGCAGATACTCCTGCGGCAGGTAGGCGTCCGGCGAGTCATGGGCGTAGCGATAACCCTTGCCATAACCGAGCTGCTTCATGAGGCCGGTGGGCGCGTTCCGGATGTGCATCGGAACCGGCGCCGCCGGGGTCTCCTGCGCGGCGGACAATGCCGCGCCGAGGGCCGCCTTGGCGCTGTTCGATTTGGGGGCCGTCGCCAGGTAGATCGTCATCTCGGCCAGCGGGAGGTAGCCCTCCGGCGGCCCCAGCATGTGGAAGGCATCGCGGGCAGCCACCGCCATGATGAGCGCGTTGGGATCGGCCAGCCCGATGTCCTCCGCGGCCATGGCGATGGCGCGCCGGAACAGCGTCATGGGATCTTCGCCGCCGTCGATCATCCGCGCCATCCAGTACAGGGCGCCCTGCGGGTCGCTCCCGCGGAGCGACTTGTGGTAGGCCGAGAGCAGGTTGAAATGCTCCTCGCCGGCCTTGTCGTAGCGCGCGAAGCGTTTCTGCATCGCTTCCCGGGCCACCTCGACCGTCACTCGACCGCCCTCGCCGACGTGGGCCGCGGCCGCCTCGAGCACGGTGAGCGCGCGCCGGGCGTCGCCGTCCGCCTCGACCGCGATCGAGCGCACCGCGTCGTCATCCACCGCCAGCCGCTGCCCGCCCAGGCCCCGCTCGGTATCCTCCAGCGCCCGCCGGATCAGGGCCTCGATGTCCTCCGGCGCGAGCGGCCGAAGCACGAAGACCCGGGTGCGCGAGAGCAGCGCGCCGTTGATCTCGAAGCTGGGGTTCTCGGTGGTGGCGCCGATGAGCGTGAGGGTGCCGTCCTCGGTAGGCGGCAGGAGGCTGTCCTGTTGGGCCTTGTTCAGCCGGTGAATCTCGTCGATGAAGAGGATGGTCTGGGCACCGCCCGACTCGAGCCGTCCCCGTGCGGCGGTGACGATCTCCCGGATCCGTGGCACGCCCTCGGTAACCGCGCTGAACGGCACGAACACCCGCTGCGAGGTGCTGGCGACGAGGTGGGCCAGCGTCGTCTTGCCGCTGCCCGGCGGTCCCCAGAAGATCATCGACCCCGGCACCCCACGCTCGATCGCCTCGCGGAGCGGCTTGCCGGGCGCCAGCAGGTGCTCCTGGCCCACGAACTCGTCCAGCGTGGTCGGCCGCATGCGGGCCGCCAGCGGCTGAGCCTCGCGGGCCGTGGCGGCAAACAGTGAGCCGCCTTCCTCCGTGCCCCGCTTCCGGGCCATCAGTGAATCCATGCCTCCAGCAGCCGCTCGGCGATGAAGAAGGACAGCGCGCCGCCGAAGAACGCCGCCGCCGTGAGCCCGCCCCGCTTGGCCTGAAACTCCGGGACCAGATTGGACGCGGCCACATAGAGCGTCACGCCGGCCGAAATCGCCAGCCCGTGCCGAGCCAGCGGGGCCAGCTGCTCGGTGAACAGGACGCCCAGCACCGTAGCCAGGCCGAGGATGACCGCGCCTCCGAGGGCCCGCCGACGCCCCTGGCCGCCGGCCACCATCACGCTCGCGATCGTCACCCCTTCGGGGAGCTTATGCAGCAGGACCGCCAGGAACAACAGGACCCCGAGCCGTCCCGACACCAGGAACCCGCTGGCGATCGCGACGCCGTCGAAGAAGGTGTGGAGCGTGAGCCCGAGCAGCGCGGAGACGCCGGCCGTGGGGCTCACGCGATGGGTCTCCTCGCCGAAGTGGAAGTGCGGCGTGAGCACGTGCTGCGCCAGGTGGACCGCGAGATACCCCCCCAGCACGTAGATCGCGCCCCCCGGCGAATCCCGCAGCACCTCGGGCAGCACCCCCAAGGTCGCGACGGCCAGCATGAAGCCGGCGCCAAAGGCGAGACAGGCGTCGATGAACCGGAGGCTCCGGCGCTCGCCCCGCACCACCGCCAGCGCGCCCGCCACGTTCCCCAACGCGGCCGCGACGGCGAATATCAGCGGCGTCATCGTGGCTCTCGCGCGAGGGCCAGCAGCGCGTCCCTGGTATTCAACCCGGGGTCGTCCAGCACGCGGTCGAGCAGGAGGCCGAGCATCTCGCCCAGCCGCGGCCCGGTCAGCCCGATCGCCTGCAGGTCCCGCCCGGTGACCGCGAGGTCCGCACGGGTGAGCGGGTCGCGCCGCTCGCGCACCGCGGCCACCTCGCCGGCCCAGGGCGCGGGGCTGCCGGTGCGCATCGCGTGGAGCTCGAGCAGATCGTCGGCCGCGCGGCCGACCTGAGCCAGCCAATGGCGCACCGCACGGGCCTCGGCCCCGGCGGGAGCCGCGGGCCCCCGAGCCAGGGCCGCGGCGCGATCGATGTCGGCGTTGGACGCGCGCAGGCGCCGCAGCACGGCGGCCGGGTCGTCGATCAGCAGCGCGGTGAGCCGCACCGGGTCGCGCTGCTCGAGGGGAACAGCGGCGGCGGCCGCCAGGCGCTCGGCGGCCACGCCTCCGAGCTCCGGGATCCACCGTTCGGCGGCGCCCACCTCGCGCCACAGGTCCACCAGCTCGGGCACCGAGCGCGCGGTCCGGAGCCCCTTGTACCACTCATCGCGCACCCGCTCCGCGGACAGCTGGGCCAGACCGGGGGCGCCCTCGACCGCCGCGGCCCAGGTGGCCGGATCGATCGAGAATCCGAACCGGGCCGCGAATCGCAGGCAGCGGAGAATTCGGAGGTAGTCCTCGCGGAACCGCTGGGACGGCTCGCCCACGGCGCGCACCGTGCGCCGCTCGAGGTCGGCGCGGCCGCCGAACGGATCGCGCCACTCGTGCCGCACCGGGTGATAGGCGATCGCGTTCATCGTGAAATCGCGCCGCGCGAGATCTTCCTCCAGGCTCGCGCCGAACGCGACCACGGCATGCCGCCCGTCGGTCGCCACGTCGCGGCGAAACGTC